>NZ_JASCPQ010000003.1:0-161606 GCF_029959305.1 Pseudomonas sp. PS01297 | reverse complement strand
TTTTTTTTTTTTTATATAAACCCCCCGCCCCCCCCACCCCCGCTCCTACAGCCGGTTCAAACCGTCACGCTGCTCGCTTGTAACAGCTCGCGGGTGTACGGGTGTTGCGGGTTGTCGAACAAGGTTTGCGCATCACCTTGTTCCACCACTTTGCCGTCCTTGATCACGATCATGTCGTGGGCCAGGGCATGCACCACCGCCAGATCGTGGCTGATAAACAGGTAGGTCAGACCGTGCCGGGCCTGCAAGTCACGGAGTAAATCCACCACTTGTTTTTGCACGGTGCGGTCCAGTGCCGAAGTCGGTTCGTCGAGGAGGATCAGGGCCGGTTCCATGATCAGCGCCCGGGCAATGGAGATGCGCTGGCGCTGGCCGCCCGAGAATTCGTGCGGGTAGCGGTGGCGGCTCTCCGGGTCGAGCCCCACCTCTTGCAGCACGCGAATCACTGCGGCTTCACGTTCTTGTTCGGTGCCGATGTCGTGAGCCAGCAAGCCCTCGCTGATGATCTGCTGCACCGACATGCGCGGGCTCAAGCTGCCGAAGGGGTCCTGGAACACCACCTGCATTTGCCGACGCAACGGCCGAAGCAGGTCCTGATTTAGCAGGTTGAGCTGTTTGTTGCCAAAACGGATATCACCCTCGGACTCCACCAACCGCAAGATCGCCTGGCCCAAGGTCGATTTGCCCGAGCCGGACTCGCCAACAATGCCCAGGGTCTTGCCTTTTTTCAGCTCAAAACTGACCCCGTCCACGGCCTTTACGTAATGCCGCTCGCGGCTGAACAGGGGCTTGGGCAGGGGAAACCAGACTTTCAAGTCGTCGACTTCCAGCAGGTTGTGCCGATAATCGCAGGGCACCGGGCTGCCGCTGGGTTCGGCCTCGATCAGCATGCGGCTGTAAGGGTGTTGCGGGTCTTTAAACAAAGCCTCACAGGTGGCTTGCTCGACAATTTCACCGCCGCGCATCACGCACACGCGCTGGGCGATTTTGCGGACCAGGTTGAGGTCGTGGCTGATCAGCAATAACGACATGCCCAGACGCTGTTGCAGGTCGATCAGCAGTTCCAGAATCTTCTGCTGCACGGTGACGTCCAGTGCGGTGGTCGGCTCGTCGGCGATCAACAGTTCAGGCTCGTTGGCCAGCGCCATGGCGATCATCACCCGTTGGCGCTGGCCGCCAGACAGCTGGTGCGGATACGCATTGAGGCGTTTGTGCGGGTCGCGAATGCCCACCAGGGTCAGCAGTTCCAGGGTACGTTCACGGGCGGCACGTTTTTTCAGACCTTTGTGGGTGATCAGCACTTCGCTGATTTGCTTTTCAACCGTGTGCAGCGGGTTGAGCGAGGTCATCGGCTCTTGAAAAATCATCGCGATGCGGTTGCCGCGCAAGCTGCGCAACTGGCTGTCGCTGGCGCTCACCAGGTCGGTGCCGTTGTAGCGGATGCTGCCTTGGGTTTCTACACTCTTGCCCGGTAACAGGCGCAGGATCGAGTGCGCCGTCACCGACTTGCCCGAGCCCGATTCGCCCACCAGCGCCAGGCACTCACCCCGGTGAATATCCAGGTTGATGCCGTGCACCACTTCTCGTCCGGCAAAGCCGACGCGCAGGTCACGTATTTCGATCAGTGTGTCGCTCATCTCAACTCCTTGGATCAAACGCGTCACGGCAGGCTTCGCCGATAAACACCAGTAGCGACAAAATCAGTGCCAGCACACAGAACGCAGTCAGGCCCAGCCAGGGGGCTTGCAGATTGCGTTTGGCCTGGCCGATCAATTCACCCAGCGAGGCGGTGCCGGGCGGCATGCCGAAACCGAGAAAATCCAGGGCGGTGAGGGTGGCAATCGCGCCGGTCAAAATGAACGGGATGTAGGTCAGCGTTGAGGTCATGGCGTTGGGCAGAATGTGCCGACGCATCAACGCGCCATTGGTCAGCCCCAGCGCCCGTGCGGCTTTGACGTATTCCAGGTTGCGCCCGCGCAAAAATTCGGCGCGCACCACGTCGACCAAGGCCAGCCAACTGAACAGCGCCATGATGCCCAGCAGCCACCAAAAACTCGGTGCCACAAAGCCCGACAAAATGATCAGCAAGTACAGCACCGGCAGCCCGGCCCAGACTTCTTGCAGCCGCTGGCCAATCAGGTCCACCAGGCCGCCATAAAAGCCCTGCAAGGCACCGGCGGTAATGCCGATCAAGGCGCTGACGGCGGTGAGGATCAAGGCAAACAGAATCGAAATTCGCGCGCCAAAAATCACCCGCGCCAGCACGTCACGGGCCTGTTCGTCAGTGCCCAGCCAGTTGGTCGCGCTCGGTGGGCTGGGCGCCGGTTCCTTGAGGTCGTAGTTGACCGTGTCGTAGCTGAACGGAATGGGCGCAAAGAGCATCCAGCCGCCCTGGTCGGTGATCAACTTGCGCACGTAATCGCTGCTGTAGTCCGGCTCAAAGGGCAGCTCGCCGCCAAAGTCGGTTTCGCTGTAGTGCGACACAATCGGAAAGTACCAATGGTCTTTGTAGTGCACGGCCAGGGGTTTGTCGTTGGCGATCAATTCGCCGCCCAGGCACAGCACAAACAGGCCGACAAATAACCACAGCGACCACCAGCCACGGCGGTTGGCCTTGAAGTGGGCGAGGCGTCGACGGCCCAGAGGAGAGAGGGTAAACATCAGGCATTCCTCGCCGAGAAGTCGATACGGGGGTCGAGCAGGGTGTAGCAAATATCGCCGATCAGTTTGATCAGCAGCCCGAACAGGGTGAACAGAAACAACGTGCCAAACACCACGGGATAGTCGCGTGACACCGCGGCTTCGTAGCTCATGCGGCCAATGCCGTCGAGGTTGAAGATGGTCTCGATCAGCAAGGAGCCGGCGAAGAACACCTCGATCAACGCCTGGGGAATCCCCGCCACCACCAGCAACATGGCGTTGCGCAGCACATGGCCGTACAGCACGCGTTTTTCGGTCAGGCCTTTGGCCCGTGCGGTGACCACGTACTGGCGGCTGATTTCATTCAAAAAGCTGTTTTTGGTGAGGATGGTCAGGGTCGCAAAGCCGCCGATCACCAGCGCGCTCACCGGCAGCACCATGTGCCACAGGTAGTCGGCGATCTTGCCGAAAAAGCTCAGGCTGTCGAAGTTATCCGAGACCAGCCCCTGAATCGGAAACCAGCTCAGGTAACTGCCGCCTGCGAAGACTACGATCAGCAAAATGGCGAACAGGAACGCGGGCATGGCGTAGCCGACGATGATCGCGGTGCTGGTCCACATGTCAAAGGCACTGCCGTTGTGAATGGCCTTGCGAATGCCCAGCGGGATCGACACCAGGTAGGTGATGAACGTGGCCCAGAACCCCAGCGAAATCGTCACCGGGAGCTTTTGCAAGATGAGGTCGGTGACCGTGGAACCGCGAAAAAAACTGCTGCCGAAATCCAGTTGCGCGTAGTTCTTGAGCATCAGCCACAAGCGCTCGTGCATCGGTTTGTCGAAGCCGTAATGCTTGGTGATTTCTTCGATAAGTGCCGGGTCAAGGCCGCGGCTGCTACGGCTGGCGCCCGCGCTGTGGGCGGCCATTTCGCCGCCACCGCCGCCCACGGAAGCGCCACTGAACCCCTGCAAGCGGGCAATGGCCTGATCCACCGGGCCACCGGGAGCGGCCTGCACGATCAAAAAGTTGACCACCAGAATGCACAGCAGGGTGGGGATGATGAGCAATAAGCGACGACTGATGTAATGCCACATCTTAATGATTCTCTGCCGGAGTGTTGGAAGCAGGCGCGTTGACCTTGTTGAACTGCGCGTTGCTTTGCGCGGTTTTGCTGACTTCCCACCAGGTGTTCAAGCCCTCGTCGTACTTGGGCTCCAGTGCCGGGCGACCGAAGCGGTTCTGGTACACGGTCGGGGTGCCGATGGAGTAGTAGTTGGGGATCATGTAATAACCCCACTGCAAGACCCGATCGAGGGCGCGGGCGTAATGCACCATTTCCTCGCGGCTGTTGGCTTGCACCAGCCCGTCCAGCAGCGTATCGACCGCCGGGTCACGCAGTACAAAGGCGTTGGACGCGCCGGGCTGGGTGGCGCTGCTGGAGCCGTACATGTCGTACATTTCGCGGCCCGGCGAGACGATGGGCTGGCCGCTGCGCGGGAAGCCCACCACGATCATGTCGTAGTCACGGGCGTTGAGGCGGTTGATGTACTGCGCAGAGTCGATCTTGCGGATGTCCATGTTGATGCCGATCTGCGCCAGGGTGCGCTTATACGGCATGATCATGCGGTCGAAGCCGCCCTGGCCGTCAAGAAAGGTGAAGCTCAGTTGCTCTCCCTTGGCGTTGACCAGTTTGTTGTCTTTGGGTGTCCAGCCGGCTTGCTTGAGCAATGCCAGGGCTTGCAGCTGTTTGTCGCGGATGTAGCCGCTGCCATCGGTTTTCGGCGCCTGATAGACCTGGGTAAACACCTCGTCGGGGATCTTGCCGCGCAGCGGTTCGAGAATTTCCAGCTCGCGGGCATCGGGCAGTTCAGTGGCGGCCATTTCACTCTTCGGGAAGTAGCTCTGCTGGCGCACATAGAAGTTGCGCATCATCTGCTTGTTGGTCCACTCAAAGTCCCACAGCAGGCTCAACGCCTGGCGAACGCGGCGGTCCTGAAAAAACGGGTTTTGCAGGTTGAAGGCAAAGCCTTGGGCGGCGCCGGGCTTGTCTTTAGCAAACACCCCGCGTTGCAGGCGCCCGTCGGTCAGCGCCGGGCTGTCGTAGCCAATGCTGAAACCGGTGGCCGAGAACTCGCGGTTGTAGTCAAACGCACCGGCCTTGAGCAGTTGTCGGGCGATGTCGGTGTCGCTGTAAAAGTTCACCGTCAGGCGGTCGAAGTTGTACATGCCCTTGCTCACGGGCAAGTCTTTGGCCCACCAGTTTTTGTTGCGTTCAAAGGTGATGCTGCGGCCGGGGTCGACGTGCGACACCGCATACGGGCCGCTGCCCAGAGGCGGTTCGAAGCCGCCGCCAGTGGCGAAGTCGCGGGTCTTCCACCAGTGTTCTGGCATGATCCGCAGGCTGGCCAGGTCGAGGGCCAGGGTGCGGTTCTGGTTGTTCTTGAAGTCGAAGCGGATTTGCAACGGGTCTTCGACGACCACGTCTTTGACCTCGCCATAGACCATGCGGTAGCCCAGGCTGCCCTTGGTCATCAGGGTGTTGTAGGTGAAGGCGACGTCTTGCGCGGTGATGGGAGTGTCATCGGCAAAGCGGGCCTTGGGGTTCAGGTAAAAGCGCACCCAGAGGCCGTCCGGGTCGCGTTCCATCTTTTGCGCGATCAGGCCATAGACGGTGTAAGGCTCGTCCAGAGAACGGAACGCCAGGGGCGCGTACAACCAGTCATCCACCTGTGCAACGCCGGTGCCTTGGTCGATGTAAGGGACGATGTAGTTGAACTGGCCGATTTCCATCGAGGCCCGGCTTAGCGAACCGCCTTTGGGCGCGTCGGGATTGACGTAATCGAAGTGCTGGAAGTTGTCCGGGTATTTGGCTGCTTCGCCGTACACCGTCAGCGCCTGGCTGGGCGCGGCGCTCACACTCAGGCACAGGCATGACAGCGCAGGCACCAGCAGTGAACGAAGCAGGGGCAGGAAGAGTGAAGACATGATGGGGTTTCCTTGTACCGCGTGTGGAGCCCTGCAGGAGCGAGTCTCGCGATCTTTATTGAAGGTCAAAAGATCGCGAGGCAAGCTCGCTCCTACAGGGGGGCTATCACTTAGAAGTGGTAAGTCGCACGGGCGAAGAAGGTACGGCCCATTGGGTCACCGTAACGAGGGTCGTAACCGCTCTGGAAGTTGTAAGCCTGGTTGGAGAACGGCGGGTTGCGGTCAAACATATTTTTGACGCCTACATCCAGGTCCACGGTTTTGTTGAAGGTGTAGCCACCCGAGATGTCCCACAGGGCGTAAGACGCTACGCGTGAGTGGGTGTCGGTGTCGTAGTCGTTGTAACCGCTGGTGAAGCGGTTAACCAGCGAGGCGCGGTATGGGCCCAGGTTCCAGGTACCGCTCAACACGTGTTTCCAGCGGGCGATCACGCCAGTGCCTTCAAACGCACCGACGTTGTCGGTGTAGTTGCCGCCAATGGTGGTCTGGTAGTCATAGCGTGACACGTAGGTGCCTTGCAGACCCAGGCCGAACTGGCCATACGGGGTGTTCGGGAACTTGTAGTCGAGGCTGACATCGACACCGCTGGTTTTCACTGCGCCCAGGTTGGCAAGGCCGGTCTGAACGTAGTTGAGCGAACCGTCAGCGTTGCGGATGTAGCGATCGGCGTAGGTGTTCGGATCGTCAAAGACGGTAGATTCCGGGAACTCGGCGATCTGGTTGGCGATGTGGATCCACCAGAAGTCCAGGCCCATCGACAGGTTGCGCACTGGCTGGTAGACAAAGCCCAGGGTCAGGTTGCGCGCCTTCTCGGGGGACAGGTCGGTGTTGCCGCCGGTGCGGTTATGGAACTGCTGGCCGCAGTCGCGTGCCGCGTTGCCGCCGGGTTGCACCACGCCGCCGGTACACAGTTTAGGGTCGTTGTAGTAGCCCTGGGTGTAGGTGGTGTATTGCGGGTTGTACAACTCATACAACGACGGCGCCCGGAAACCCTCGCTGTACGCGCCACGCACCACCAGTTCTTTGATCGGCTGGTAGCGGAACGAGTATTTCGGGTTGGTGGTGCTGCCAAAGTCGCTGTATTTGTCGTGACGCACGGCAGCCGACAGTTCGAGGCTGTCCAGTACCGGCACGTTCAACTCGGTGTACACCGCCTTGACGTTGCGATCGCCCTTGACGCTGCCGTCCGGGTCGACGCCGAGGCTGGAGATATCCGCCGCGTATTGCTCATAGCTCTGATGGAAGTTCTCCTGACGGAACTCGCCACCGATGGCCAGACCAGAAGGGCCGGCACCGAACCAGTCACCGATTTCACGGCTCATGCGTCCGTCCAGTCCGGTCACCCGGCCGACCGACGAGGAGTACTGGCCGTGGTATTGGTTGGCGTCAATCAACGCCTGGCCAGCGGCGGTTTGAGGGCCGAACGGGTTGATGATGCCGTCGGCGATGCCATTGATCATGGCCGCGTCGCTGACATAACCGCCGGTCACGCTGGAGATCACTTTGTTTTCGTTGTATGAGGCGCCGGCGTTGTAGTCCCAGCCCTGCACGGTGCCGTCAAAACTCAGCACCAAGCGCTGGCTGGTGTTCTGGTCGCGGGACTGGCGCGCACCGGCAGCGGTTTCACGCCAGTTAAAGTCGATCGGTTGGGTCGGATCGAAGTTGGGGTTGGTGGAAGCCGGGGTAATGCCTTTGCCGGGGTAGAACGGTGACGACGGGTCCATCGTCATGCCGGTCAGTGGTGCAGGGCCGACCTGGGTGGAGTTGTTGTTGCGGGCAAAGAAGTATTCGAGGTTGACGTTGTCATCATCGGTGAGCTTGCCGGTGGCCTTGCCGAAGAACGAGGTTTTTTCGGTGGCGGGCAGCAGGTCGATGTAGTTGCGGGTGTCGAAGCGGCACACGCCCTGGCGCGAGACCAGGTCAGGGCCATTACAGTTGCCCGAGGACAGCGGGTTGGAACTGACACCGTTCTGGCTGTAGTTGGCCGGGTATGAGGTGCCGGAGGTCTGGTCCAGGCCACGGCCCGGTGCATAGGTGGTGGCGAAGGTACGGTCTTTGGCGCGCAAATCGTCCTGTTTGTTGTAGCCGAACACGCCCATGACGTTGAAGCGGTCTTTATCTAGGTCGCCATAGCCCCAGCTGGCGCTGAGGTCTTTGGAGCCGCCGCCACCGCTGGCGTCAGCGCCTTCGCCGCCCAGCGAGAGGGTGCCGTCGGTCAAGGATTTTTTGGTGATGAAGTTGATCACCCCGCCGATGGCGTCAGTGCCGTACAGGGCGGATGCGCCGTCGCGCAGCACCTCGACACGGTCAATGGCGGCAAACGGAATGGTGTTCAGGTCGACGGCCGAGCCATCGATGGCGTTGTTGCCCAAGCGGCGGCCGTTGAGCAGCACCAGGGTTTTGTTGGCGCCAATACCGCGCATGTCGGCAAAACTCGAACCGCCTGTGGCGGCGCCTACGGAACTGGCCGGGTTGCGAATCGACTGGTTGCCCGAGACGCGCTGAAGGATCTGCTCAGTGGTGGTCACGCCTTCGTTGCGCAGTTGATCGGCGCGCAGAATGGTGATGGGCACGGCGGTTTCTGCGTCGACCCGGCGGATCGCCGAGCCGGTCACTTCAACACGGTCCAGCTGCGTGGTAGGGGCGGGGGCGGCCGTTGCATCGGCGCTCACGGCGGCGCTGCTGACGGCACTGCCCGCGTCGTCGGACACGGTGGCTTCTGCTGCCTGCAACTGGCCTGCGCTCATCCCCAGAGCAACCAGATACAGCGGCACAAAACGATGGCGCTGCAAGCTTGCAACGAGCGGTTTGAGGGTGAAACCTGAACTCTTCATCTGCATGGTTATTTCCGACTTTTTCAGACGATTATTGGAATGGCCTTGTGAGCCCTCATGACTCCAGTTGGGTTGTGTCGACCCGTGGCAAAACACTTTTTTCAAGCAAGCCGCTCCCCTGCGCGGACTGACAGCGTTCGCGCGCGGCATGGTTACAGCGGGAAGTCGGTCTCTGTGGCCGCTGCCGCAGGCTGCGATGGGTTGCGAAGCGACCCGCTTGAAGGTCCCTCGGCCCTTATCGCAACCTTCAGCAGCGGCTGCAGAGGTGAGCGTTACCGAGCAGTCATCACCGAAATTTTGGTGATGCCCGAGCGCTCAATCGAGGCCATGGCCTTGGCCACTTGCCCGTAATTGACGCCTTCGTCAGCCTGGAGCTGAACCCGTACTTCCGGGTCCTGGGCCTTGACGTCCTGCAGGCTTTTTTCCAGCAGCTCGGGGGCCACTTCGTTCTTGGCCAGGAAGAACTTGCCGTCCTGATCCACGCTGACCACCACCGGGTCTTTCTTTTTCTCGGTGGCCACGGCGTCGGTCTTGGGCAGGTTGATCTTGATGGCGTTGGTCATCATCGGCGTGGTCACGATGAACACCACCAGCAGTACCAGCATCACGTCCACCAGCGGGGTGACGTTCATTTCACTGAGTACTTCATCGCTGTCTTGAGTTGAGAAAGACATCAGCTTGCCTCCCGCACAGCGGTGCGCTTGGTGGAAATAGGTTGGCGGTCGATGGCGAAAGCGCTGCGCTGGGCGAGGGCGTCGAAGTCGTGGGCAAAGTCATCCATGGTGGCCGAGGCCATTTTCAGGCGACGCAGGAAGAAGTTGTAAATCAGCACCGCCGGTACGGCCACGGCAATCCCCACGCCGGTGGCAATCAGGGCGTGGCCGATGGGCCCGGCCACGGTTTCCAGGCTGGCGGAACCGCTGGCGCCGATGCTTTGCAAGGCTTCCATGATCCCCCAGACGGTGCCGAACAGGCCGATGAAGGGCGCGGTGCTGCCGATACTGGCGAGAATCGCCTGGCCGCTTTCCAGGGTGCGGCGTTCTTTCTGGATTTGCTGGCGCAGGTTGCGCTCCAGGCGATCGGCGCGGTTGATGGTGTTGGCCAGTTGCTGGGTGGTGCGCGGCGTGTCATCAACAATCATGGCTTCAAAGCCACTGTTGGCGATGCGCGCCAGGGCGCCGGGGTACTGGCTGGCGTGTTCGGCGGCGGTGAGCAGGTCGGGGGCGGCCCAGAAGGCTTTGGTGAACTGGTTGTTCTGGGATTTTTGACGCAGGTATTGCGATGACTTGATGAGCAGCAAGGCCCAACTCACCACCGAAAAAAGCACCAAGGCCCAAAGTACCCCAGGGACAATCATGGAAGACAGAGACTCGTTCATGGCTATACCTCGCACTGCGGTTAAATAACGCGCTAATTAATAAGTGTCGGAACCCGGCGGGGTTATTCCGGCAATTTGAAAGCAATGGTTTGGGTGGCGAACCCTTCTATGGGCGTGTCCCCGCGTTTGGCCGGGACAAACTTCCAGTTGCGTACAGCGGCGACGGCGGCGTCATCCAGCGCTTGTTTGCCGCTGGACTTGATGACCTCCACCGAGCCTGCGCGGCCGTTAGGCAGCACCTTGATCCGCAGCCCTACCGAGCCTTCCCAGTTACGCCGCAAGGCGATGGACGGGTATTCCGGTGGCGGGTTGCCGAGGCTGGCCAGCCCCGAAATGGCCGCTGTTTCCTTGGCCGGGCCTGGCGCTGCGGCCGGGGCGGCGGGTGCAGCAGGCGCCGCGGGTGCTGGTGGCGCTACCGGAGCCGGTGGCGCGGGCTTGACCGGTTGCGGCTTTTGCACCGGCTTGGGCTTGACCACCGGCTTGGGTTTCTCGATGGGCTTGGGCTTCTCCACGGGTTTGGGCGGTGGCTTGAGCGCATCTTCATCTTCTGGCGGCGCCACGGGCTCCGGCGGTGGCGGTGGTGGAGGCGGCTCTTCGACCGGCGGGGCCGGTGGCGCAGGGCTGCTCAGTTCTACGGTCATTTCCGGGATTTCGGGTGGCGTAATCACCGGCTCCGCCTTGGCGCGCTGGAAAAACCACCAGGCGCTGCCATGCAGCAGCACAACCACGCCCACCAACAACAAAATGTGCGGCTTGCTCAGCCCGCCTGGCTGTGAGGTGTTGGGCACATGGGGGATATGTGTCCACTGTTGAACATGCTCAGCCGTCAATAGCGGGGCTGGCCGTTCTTTATGTTTTACCTCGTCACTCATTAAGAGTCCCTCGACAAAATGAAGGGCAATAAGGCTCCGTTCGCCCTTGCGTGCAGGGACGAGAACTAGTCGTTCAACGGTTGTTTCAATGGCGCACTGACAGGTGAATGTTTGCCTGTCAAAAGGCCTTAATCACTACGGAGATAAAGGGTCATGTTGAGCTCCTGTTGGTTAAGTCAACGGATCCGGATTTTTGTAAGAATTCGTTAAATTGTGTATTGCAACGGCTATGCCAACAGGTAGGAAAAAGCCGATTTATCTGATGGATATTTAAGCGCCAAGAGACAGTTTTGTGCCTTAAGCCGCGTTAATAAGTGCTGAACTTAAGTAACGCGGCTTAATAGCGGTTTTGAACTTGAGTTATAAACGTTGATAATCAATTTCTTTGTCTGACAATCTGACGAAAGTTAAGCGTTGTCAAAAAAAGTGCACCAAAGTAAGAGTGCGTGCCTATAAACAGTGCGGCCTTATAAGGTCAGGGTTAAACGCTCGATTAGCGCGCCCGGCAGTACATGGCTGTTCAGGCTGCGGCGCTCGTATGTGCCCGAGTCGATACACAACGTTTGCTCGCGGGTCAGGGCCAGCAAGTTGCTGCCGAGCAGGTTGTACAGGCTGTCATCGAACCGCATGGTTTCGATGGGCGCGACGATGCGCCCGTTCTCCACCCAAAAGGTGGCAAAGCGGGTCATGCCGGTCAGGCTGGCAGAGCCCACATCCGAATAGTTCAGGTACCACAAGTTACTGATGTACAAGCCGGTTCCCAGTTCGCGCAGCACGTCGCTACTGGCCAGTTCGCCGGGGGCCATGACCAGCGAGTGGGGCATTTCCCTGCGGTCGGCACCATTGGCTTGCATGCCGTATTCAGCGGCCGAGCGCGAGCTGACCAGTTGCCCGACCAGCTTTCCGGCCTGGATCAGGTCGATGTCCTGGCGTGCTGTGCCGTCCGGGCCGAAGCCGGGCTCAAAGCCGGTGGACGGTTGTTCGCGCAGGCTGACCAAGGGCGACAATTGCTGTTTACCGAGTTGCAGTTGCTGCAATGCGCTTTGGCGGTTGGCAAATGCCTTGGCTGAAAATGCGTCATAACTGAGCAAACCCAGCACTTCGTCCAGTGCCGCAGGGGCCAGATAAGCGCGGTACTGCCCCGGTTTGAGGCTGATGCGCGGTGTGCTCAGGTGCTTGAGTTGCTCACGGGCCTGAACAAACACGTCACTTAACGCTTGAGCATCCCACGTGGCTGAACCGTAGGTGCTTTTAACTGCTTCACCACTGGCATCAAACAGGCTCCAGTCGAACAGCGCGTTGGCGCATTGATGCCAACCGTAGGCACCCCAGCTATTGGCGAAGCCGCGATACAGCGTGCCACCGGCATAAATGCCGACCATGTCCAGGCCCTGGCTCAAGTCGCAGATCGTGTCGATAACCTGTTGCAACTCGGGAACCTGCCCCGGCACTTGGCGCTCTGTGCTCCATTCTTGCGTGTCGAGTAATAAATACGGGTCGGCAGGCAACACATCGAGCAGTGCGCGAAGCTCGGTCAGGGTGTGCCCGAGGGTGACGGCATCCTGTGCAAAATCGCCACTGAGGTTGAGTTGCGCGCTGCTGTGGCGTTCGCCGCGGATCAGCCGTACGGTCAATTCAAGTTGCAGCACCGGGTAAGCCTGGCGCACTTTGCCGTGGTTGAAACGCACGAACTGGCTGTCTTCGGCTTCAAACCACAGGGTGAACTGTTCATCAGTGTGCAACTGGCCCTTGAGCCAGTGTTCCAGCGCCTTGAACGCGCTGGCGAAACGGCAATTGCTCATCAGGCCTGGCCTCCGAATACATCTATTTGACTGAACACACAGGCCGCAGAAGCGTGGCCCACGGTGACGACCTGGTTGGGTTCGCCTTTGCCGCAATTGGGTGTGCCCATGATCTGGTGGGTCGAGGCATCGCCCACGGCGCTCAAGTTGCGCCAGAACTGCGATGAAATGCCCCGATAATTCGGGTTTTTGACCACGGCCCCCAGCTCGCCGTTTTCGATTAACTGGCCCCATTCGCAGCCGAACTGGAACTTGTTGCGCGCATCATCGATCGACCACGAGCGGTTGCTGGCCATCAGGATGCCGTGCTCAATGCCGCCAATCAGTTGCTCCATCGACTTGTCGCCCGGTTCGATATTGAGGTTGGCCATGCGGTCAATCGGTGCCCGGTTCCAGCTGCATGCGCGGCTGTTGGCGACGCCCGGCAAGTCGCTACGGGCCTGAGACAGCGCGCCGCCCATGGGCCGCTGCAAAATTCCCTGGCTGATCAGCAAGTGTTTTTCGGCCGGCAAGCCTTCGTCATCGTGGCTGTAGCTCACCAGTTCGCCGGGCACGCCGGGGTCGAAGCTGACATTCAGCAGGTCAGAGCCATAACGGTAATGGCCAAACATGTCGGGCGTGACAAAGCTGGTGCCGGCGTAGTTGCGCTCATCACCGAGGATGCGGTCCAGTTCCAGCGGGTGACCGATGGATTCATGGATCTGCAGGATCATTTGATCCGGCATCAGCAGCACGTCCCGCGGGCCTTGCGGGGTGTTCGGGGCCAGTAGCAGTTGCAGGGCCTGGTCAGCGACGCGACGGGCCTGCTCGCTCAGTGCCGATTGAGTGACCACATTGGCGCCGCCTTGTTGGGCAAGGCTGTAGGTGCGGCGCTGGCTTTGCTGGCCGTCAAAAGCATTGACGCCCACCTCGGGGTACAGCTGCTGTTGGCTGCGCAAAATGTCATTGCCCTGGTTGTCCAGGTACAGCTGTTGTTCTTGCACCACACGCAAACGAGCAGACCAGTGCACCAGTCGCGGGTCGCCGGGTACGCTCTGCGAGGTTTCCATCAACAGGGCCAGCCAGTCGGCGGTGTCTGGCAACGGCAGGTCCAGATCGGGTGAGCGGTAATGCGCCTGGACATCCCGTGTTTGCGGGGCCGGGTAGTGCAGCAAGCTGCGCCCCAGCAGTGATTTGGCCGTATGTTGGGCGCGCTCAAGTGCCTGTTGCAATCCCGATAGACTGGTATCGCTGGTGGCTGCAAAAGCCTGTTGGCCATCAATGTGTACGCAGACCATGACCCCGCAACTATGGCGCAGTGAAGGAGGTTCAATAACATTGCGCGATACGCCCAATGTTTGCGCTTGTTGTTCAACCAGGCGCAATGAAATAAAACCGGGCATATCGGCACATGTTTGCATGAATCGTCTGAGTGACGATTGTGCGTGACTCATGATGAGTGTCCTTTCAAGTGCAAAGCACCGCGTGTTAATGGCGAGGGCTTTGGGTTAATAAGTTAAGAAAAGGGGGCCTTTAAAGTGCCGTGGAAGTTAGGTAACTAATATTTCATCTTCGCGGGCATTTTTTTCACTTAACAAACCGTCGGACTGGTGTTGCCACAACCGGTAATAGAGGCCTTTATGTTCCAGTAAGTGTGAGTGACTGCCGTCTTCAACAATCAGGCCTTTATCCAGCACCACGATCCGATCCAGATGCGCAATGGTCGATAGCCGGTGCGCAACAACCAGCACGGTTTTGTCCGCCATGATGTCGTCCAGGCTGCTTTGAATCAGGCTTTCAGTTTCGGAGTCGAGGCTGGCGGTGGCTTCGTCGAGTACCAGAATCGGCGCGTTCTTGAGCAAGGCGCGGGCAATGGCGATGCGCTGGCGCTGACCGCCCGACAACTTGACCCCGCGCTCACCGATCAAGGCGTCATAGCCGTCTTGCATGTGCAGGATGAAGTCATGGGCGTGGGCACGTTTGGCCGCCAGCACAATGGCCGATTCGTCGGCATCAACGTCGCCATAACCGATGTTTTCCCGCAGGGAGCGGTGAAACAGGCCCGGCTCTTGCGGGATCAAGCCGATGTGGCTGTGCAGCGATTGCTGGGTCATGCCCTGAATATCTACGCCGTCGACTTCGACCTGACCTTTTTGCGGGTCGTAGGCGCGCAGCAACAGGTTGAGCAACGTCGATTTGCCCGAGCCTGAAAGGCCGACAATCCCGACGCGCTGGCCGGCTGCAATGTTCAGGTTGAAGTGTTTGAAGATCGGCTTGTCCGGGCTGTAGCCGAAGTTCACGTCACGAAAGCGGATAGCGCCTTTTTCGATGCGTGCGGGCAGGGCATCGGTGCGGTCCGGCATTTCGTGGGGCTTGAGCAGGGTGTCGATGCTGTTCTGGATGTTGCCGATAAACTCGAAAAAGTGCATGAACTGCATGCTTAGAAAGCTGCACTGGGCCACGATCATCAGGCCCAAGGTGGCCACCATCACCAATTGGCCGACGTCGATCTTGCCCAGGTGCCACAGATACAGAGCAACGGCCACTAGGCCAACGCGCAACACAATCGACAGGCTGTCTTGCAGCAGGCGGATTTTCTCCTGATAGAAAAACGAGCGCTGCGCCGCGTGTTTTTCTTGGGTCTGGTAGCGGTTCAGGTAATCGAGTTCAAAGTCCTGGCGGGCAAACAGGCGGATGCTGGCCAGATTGCTGACCGCATCGACAATTTTGCCGGTGGTCACACTGCGTGCCTTGGCATGATCTGCGGCCAGTACTTGCGCCTTGCGTGACAGTACAAACGCCAGCAACGTATAGGCCAGCACCCACACCAGCAGGCCCAGCCCCAGCCAGGGTGAGGCCAATGTCAGCAGCACCAGGCTGGTGACCAGTACCACCAGAATGGGGAGCATTTCGACGACCAGTGCCCAAGTGATCTCCAGCAGGCCAATGCTGCCTTCGCCGATACGGTGGGCCAGGCTGCCGGCAAAATGCTCACCGAAATAGCGGGCCGAATGGCGCTGCAAATAGGCGAACAGATCACGCACGATGCGTATTTTTTGCTGCGGCCGGACCATGATCATGCACAGCGTGGCGCCACGGGCGCAGAGCATTTGCGCCACGGCCAGGCCAAACAGCAGGCCCAGCGCGGGCAAGCTGGCCTGCCACAGGTCGGCATGGTCCCACAGGCCGTCACTCACAGCACCGGTGATGCGGCCGATGGCATAAGGCATGAGGGTGGCGGTTATTGCCGCGCCGATTTGCAGCGCCGCGATTGCCCAATACCAGCGCGGGTACAGGCGCACGTAATGCCACACATAAGCCCAAGGCCGTTTGGGAGGAACGGTAATAGCGTCAAATTCAGACATGTCTGACCTTTTTTCAAAGCAAAGCGTTCCGCGTTGGCTGTTCGCGAAGAGACGGCCAATGAGGGGGGCGAGCAGGTGAAAAGCGCTTATCGGGTGATAGCGCAGCTCAGGCTATGTATCGATGCCGGGCGGGGTACACGAGGCGAACGCGCAGGCGTAAAGGCGGGGGAGTATTTGCAGCGAGTGCACATCAGACATCGTTGTTATTCCTTTTGTACAGCTGATCAATGGCATGACTTTTGGTCTGCCGTTGCACTGAATGTGGACAGTTTTTACGTCCGCGTTCGCAATTGGTGCGGGTTACGCACCCCGGAAGCTGTGTTTTCAACCGGTGAATTGCCAACGCCCAATGACAAGGAAAATCTGTGCCAGTTTTGGTAAAACTTTGTAAAAAATTAAAGTGTGCCTCGCGATCTTATCAACGATCAAAAGATCGCGAGGCAAGCTCGCTCCTACAGATTGGGTCAGGGGGTTACGCTGCTCGCTTGTAACAGCTCGCGGGTGTACGGGTGTTGCGGGTTGTCGAACAGGCTTTGCGCGTTGCCTTGCTCCACCACTTTGCCGTCCTTGATCACGATCATGTCGTGGGCCAGTGCATGCACCACCGCCAGGTCGTGGCTGATAAACAGGTAGGTCAGGCCGTGTTTGGCCTGTAAGTCACGGAGCAAGTCCACCACTTGTTTTTGCACGGTGCGGTCCAGCGCCGAGGTCGGTTCGTCGAGCAAGATCAACTCCGGTTCCATGATCAACGCCCGGGCGATGGAGATGCGCTGGCGCTGGCCGCCCGAAAATTCGTGCGGGTAGCGGTGGCGGCTTTCCGGGTCGAGCCCGACCTCTTGCAGCACGCGAATCACCGCGGCTTCACGTTCCTGCACGGTGCCGATGTTGTGGGCCAGCAACCCCTCGCTGATGATCTGCTGCACCGACATGCGCGGGCTCAGGCTGCCAAACGGGTCTTGAAATACCACCTGCATGTGGCGCCGCAACGGGCGCAGTTGGTCTTGGTTGAGGGCTCCGAGTTGCTGGCCGTCGAGTCGGATAGACCCCTGCGATTCCACCAGCCGCAGCACTGCCTGGCCGAGGGTGGATTTGCCTGAGCCCGACTCGCCGACAATGCCCAGGGTGCGGCCTTTTTTCAGCTCAAAACTGACCCCGTCCACGGCCTTGACGTAATGCCGCTCGCGGCTGAACAACGACTTGGGCAAAGGGAACCAGACCTTGAGGTCGTCGACCTGCAGCAGGTTGCTTTGATTGTCAGCTGGCACCGGGCTGCCGCTGGGCTCGGCCTCGATCAGCATGCGGCTGTAGGGGTGCTGCGGGGCTTTGAACAGCTCCTCGCAGGTGGCTTGCTCGACAATTTCACCGCCGCGCATCACGCACACCCGCTGGGCGATTTTGCGCACCAGGTTGAGGTCGTGGCTGATCAGCAGCAACGACATGCCCAGACGCTGTTGCAGGTCGATCAGCAGTTCAAGAATCTTCTGCTGCACGGTGACGTCCAGCGCGGTGGTCGGCTCGTCGGCGATCAACAGTTCAGGCTCGTTGGCCAGCGCCATGGCGATCATCACCCGCTGGCGCTGGCCGCCAGACAGTTGATGGGGGTAAGCATTGAGGCGATGTTGCGGGTCGCGAATCCCTACCAGTTCCAGCAGTTCAAGGGTTCTGGCTCGTGCTTCGCGTTTTTTCAGGCCCTTGTGGGTGATCAGCACTTCGCTGACTTGCTTTTCGACGGTGTGCAGCGGGTTGAGTGAGGTCATCGGCTCCTGGAAAATCATCGCAATGCGGTTGCCGCGCAAACTGCGCAGTTGCGCAGGGCTGGCGCTCACCAGGTCGATGCCGTTGTAGCGGATGCTGCCTTGGGTTTCGACGTTTTTGCCGGGCAGCAGGCGCAGGATCGAGTGCGCCGTCACCGACTTGCCCGAGCCCGATTCGCCCACCAGTGCCAGACACTCGCCACGGCGGATGTCCAGGTTGACCCCGTGCACCACTTCACGCCCGGCAAAGCCGACGCGCAGGTCACGTATTTCGATCAGTGTGTCGCTCATCTCAACTCCTTGGATCAAACGCGTCACGGCAGGCTTCGCCGATAAACACCAGTAGCGACAAAATCAGTGCCAGCACACAGAACGCAGTCAGGCCCAGCCAGGGGGCTTGCAGATTGCGTTTGGCCTGGCCAATCAGCTCTCCCAGCGAGGCGGTGCCGGGCGGCATGCCGAAGCCGAGAAAATCCAGGGCGGTGAGGGTGGCAATTGCGCCGGTCAAAATGAACGGGATGTAGGTCAAGGTCGAGGTCATGGCGTTGGGCAAAATGTGCCGACGCATCAGCGCGCCATTGGTCAAGCCCAAGGCCCGGGCGGCTTTGACGTATTCCAGATTGCGCCCGCGCAAAAACTCGGCGCGCACCACGTCGACCAAGGCCAGCCAGCTGAACAGCGCCATGATGCCCAGCAACCACCAAAAGCTTGGGGCGATAAAGCCCGAGAGGATGATCAGCAGGTACAGCACCGGCAACCCGGCCCAAACCTCTTGCAGGCGTTGGCCGATCAGGTCCACCAGGCCGCCGTAAAAGCCCTGTAAGGCGCCTGCCGTGATGCCCACCAGCGCACTGATGGCGGTGAGGATCAAGGCAAACAGGATCGAAATCCGCGCGCCAAAGATCACCCGCGCCAACACGTCACGGGCCTGCTCATCGGTGCCCAGCCAGTTACTGCTGCTGGGCGGGCTTGGGGAGGGCACCTTGAGGTCGTAGTTGACCGTATCGGAACTGAACGGGATGGGCGCAAAGAGCATCCAGCCGCCTTGCCCGGTGATGAGTGTCTGCACGTATTCGCTGCGGTAATCCGGCTCGAAAGGCAGTTCGCCGCCGAAGTCGGTTTCAAGGTGGCTGGAGACAATCGGGAAATACCACTGGTCTTTGAAGTGAATGGCCAAGGGTTTGTCGTTGGCGATCAATTCGCCGCACAGGCAGACCACAAACAGACCGATAAACAGCCACAGCGACCACCAGCCCCGACGGTTGGCCTTGAAGTGGGCGAAGCGCCGACGGCTCAGGGGAGAGAGGGTAAACATCAGGCGTTCCT
This sequence comes from Pseudomonas sp. PS01297, assembly GCF_029959305.1. Taxonomy (NCBI): domain Bacteria; kingdom Pseudomonadati; phylum Pseudomonadota; class Gammaproteobacteria; order Pseudomonadales; family Pseudomonadaceae; genus Pseudomonas; species Pseudomonas sp. PS01297. The sequence continues at coordinate 142,674 of NZ_JASCPQ010000003.1, read as the reverse complement.
CGCCGAGAAGTCGATACGGGGGTCGAGCAGGGTGTAGCAAATGTCGCCGATCAACTTGATCAACAGCCCGAACAGGGTGAACAGAAACAACGTGCCAAACACCACCGGGTAATCGCGGGATATCGCCGCCTCGTAGCTCATGCGGCCGATGCCATCGAGGTTGAAGATGGTTTCGATCAACAAGGAACCGGCAAAGAACACTTCGATCAGCGCCTGCGGCACGCCGGCCACGACCAGCAACATGGCGTTGCGCAGCACATGGCCGTAGAGCACGCGTTTTTCGGTCAGGCCTTTGGCCCGCGCAGTGACCACGTACTGGCGGCTGATTTCATTCAAGAAGCTGTTTTTGGTGAGGATGGTCAGGGTCGCAAAGCCGCCGATCACCAGCGCGCTTACCGGCAAGACCATGTGCCACAGGTAGTCGGCGATCTTGCCGAAAAAGCTCAGGCTGTCGAAGTCGTCCGAGACCATGCCCTGGATCGGAAACCAGCTCACATAACTGCCGCCCGCGAACACCACGATCAGCAAAATGGCAAACAGAAACGCGGGCATGGCGTAGCCAATGATGATCGCGGTGCTGGTCCACATATCAAATTTGCTGCCGTTGTGGATGGCCTTGCGAATGCCCAGCGGGATCGAGATCAGGTAGGTGATGAGGGTGGCCCACAAGCCTAGCGAGATCGACACCGGGAGCTTCTGCAAGATCAGGTCAGTGACCTTGGCCCCACGGAAAAAGCTGTTGCCGAAATCCAGTTGCGCGTAGTTCTTGAGCATCAGCCACAAGCGCTCGTGCATCGGTTTGTCGAAGCCGTAATGTTTGGTGATTTCTTCAATCAGGGCCGGGTCCAGGCCCCGGCTGCTGCGGCTGGCACCGGAACCCCCAGCGGCGATTTCGCCACCACCCGCGCCAACCCCACTGCCGCTGAAGCCCTGCAAACGGGCAATGGCTTGTTCAACCGGGCCGCCGGGTGCGGCCTGAACAATCAGAAAATTCACCACCAGAATGCACAGCAAGGTGGGGATGATGAGCAACAAACGTCGACTGATGTAATGCAGCATCTCAATGCTCCTTCAGCTGCGCATTGGTTTGCGCGGTTTTGCTGACTTCCCACCAGGTGTCCAGACCTTCATCGAACTTGGGTTCGGTGGCCGGGCGGCCGAAGCGGTTCTGGTACACGGTCGGGGTGCCGATGGAGTAGTAGTTGGGAATCATGTAGTAGCCCCATTGCAGCACGCGATCGAGGGCGCGGGCGTAATGCACCATCTCCTCGCGGCTGTTGGCTTGCACCAGCCCGTCGAGCAGGGTGTCGACCGCCGGGTCGCGCAGCACAAACGAGTTGGACGAGCCGACTTGGGTGGCGCTGCCTGAGCCGAACATGTCGTACATCTCGCGACCCGGCGAGACGATGGGCTGGCCGCTGCGCGGGAACGCCACCACGATCATGTCGTAGTCGCGCGCGTTGAGGCGGTTGATGTACTGCGCGGAGTCGACCTTGCGAATCTCCATGGTGATGCCGATCTGCGCCAGAGTGCGTTTGTACGGCATGACCATGCGGTCAAAACCGCCCTGGCCATCGAGGAAGGTGAACGTGAACGGTTCCCCTTGGGCATTCACCAGTTGGTTGTTCTTGGGCGTCCAGCCTGCCTCCTTGAGCAGTGCCAGGGCTTGCAGCTGTTTGTCGCGGATGTAGCCGCTGCCATCGGTTTTCGGCGCCTGATAGACCTGAGTGAATACTTCATCGGGGATCTTGCCGCGCAGCGGTTCAAGAATTTCCAGCTCGCGGGCGTCGGGCAGGGCGGTGGCGGCCATGTCGCTTTTCGGGAAGTAGCTCTGCAGACGCACATAGAAGTTGCGCATCATTTGTTTGTTGGTCCACTCAAAGTCCCACAGCAGGCTCAGCGCCTGGCGCACCCGGCGATCCTGGAACGCCGGGTTTTGCAGGTTGAAGGCAAAACCCTGGGGCGCGCCCGGTTTGTCCTTGGCAAACACACCCCGTTGCAGGCGCCCGTCGGTCAGGGCCGGGCTGTCGTAGCCGATGCTGAAGCCGGTGGCCGAGAATTCGCGGTTGTAATCAAATGCTCCGGCTTTGAGCAGTTGCCGGGCGATGTCAGTGTCACTGTAAAAATTCACCGTCAGGCGGTCGAAGTTGTACAAGCCCTTGCTCACGGGCAAATCCTTGGCCCACCAGTCGGGGTTGCGTGCAAACGTGATGCTGCGGCCCGGGTCGACGTTGGACACGGTGTACGGGCCGCTGCCCAAGGGCGGTTCGAAGCCGCCGCCATTGGCAAAGTCGCGGGTCTTCCACCAGTGTTCGGGGAGGACATGCAGGCTGGCCAGGTCCAGAGCCAGGGTGCGGTTCTGGTTGCTTTTAAAGTCGAAGCGAATTTGCCTCGGGCCTTCGATGACCACGTCTTTGACTTCGCCGTAGAGCATGCGATAGCTCAGGCTGCCTTGGGTCATCAGGGTGTTGTAGGTAAAGGCGACGTCTTGCGCGGTGATGGGTGTTCCGTCGCTAAAACGGGCGTTGGGGTTGAGGTAAAAACGTACCCAGAGGCCGTCAGGGTCGCGCTCCATCTGTTGCGCGATCAAGCCGTAGACCGTGTAGGGCTCGTCCAGTGAGCGAAAGGCCAGGGGCTCATAGACCCACTGATCAACTTGCACGACACCGGTGCCCTGGTCGACGTAGGGCACGATGTGGTTGAACTGGCCTATTTCCATCGCGGCCCGGCTCAGCGAGCCGCCTTTGGGCGCGTTGGGGTTCACAAATTCAAAATGCTTGAAGTCGGCGGGGTACTTGGCTGCCTCGCCATAGACCGTCATGGCCGGGCCGGGCGCAGCACTGACAGCCAGGCACACGTACGACAGCGCGGGCACCAGCAGCGAGCGGAGCAGGGGCATGAAAAATGAAGACATGATGGGGTTTCCTTGTGCCGCGTGTGGAGCCATCTACTGTGTTGAATAAACCAGCAGTCTTGCGATTGGCAAGGCTGCTGGAGTCACTGTGGGAGCGGGCTTGCTCGCGATTCAGGCGATAAGGTCCTGATCCAGCATCAGGTCGATGCCATCGCGGTCAAGCCCGGCTCCCACACAATCAACGTCGTGAACGAATCAGAAGTGGTAAGTCGCACGGGCGAAGAAGGTACGGCCCAGTGGGTCGGTGTAGCGTGGATCGTAACCGCTCTGGAAGTTATAGGCCTGGTTGGTGAACGGCGGGTCGCGGTCAAACAGGTTTTTCACGCCCACGTCCAGATCGACGGTTTTGTCGAAGGTGTAACCGGCCGAGATATCCCACAAGGTGTACGACGCCACGCGGCTGTGGGTGCTTGGGTCGAAGTCGTTGTAGGCGCTGGTGAAGCGGTTGACCAGCGAGCCACGGTAAGGCCCGAGGTTCCAGGTGCCGCTCAATACGTGTTTCCAGCGCGCTATTACGCCGACACCCTGGAAGTCACCCACGTTGTCGGTGTAGTTGCCGCCAATGGTGGTCTGGTAGTCGTAGCGAGTGACGTAGGTCCCTTGCAGGCCCAGGCCAAATTGACCGTAAGGCGTGTTAGGGAATTTGTAGTCGGCGCTGACATCGACACCACTGGTTTTAACCGCACCCAAGTTGGCGTTGCCGGTTTGCACGTAGTTGATCGAGCCATCGGGGTTACGGATGTAACGGTCGGCATAGGCGTTTGGATCGTCAAATACTGTCGATTCCGGGAACTCGGCAATCTGGTTGGCGATGTGGATCCACCAGAAATCCAGGCCTACCGACAGGTCACGAACCGGCTGATAGACAAAGCCCAGGGTCAGGTTGCGCGCGGTTTCTGGCGACAGGTTGGTGTTGCCGCCGGTGCGACGGTGGAACTGCTGACCGCAATCGCGGCCCGCATCGCCGCCCGGTTGCACGGTGCCGTTGGTGCACAGTTTAGGGTCGTTGTAGAAGCCCTGGGTGTAGGTCAGGTATTCCGGGTTGTACAGCTCATACAGCGAGGGCGCACGGAAGCCTTCGCTGTACGCGCCGCGCACCACCAGCTCTTTGAGGGGCTGGTAGCGGAACGAGTATTTCGGGTTGGTGGTGCTGCCAAAGTCGCTGTATTTGTCGTGACGCACGGCGGCCGACAGTTCCAGGGTATCGAGCACCGGTACGTTCAGTTCGGTGTACACCGCCTTCACGTTACGGTCTGCCGAGACGCGGGCGTTAGGGTCGACGCCGAGGCTGGCCAGGTCGTCTGCGAAGGCTGCGTAGCTCTGCTGGTAAGCCTCGTGGCGATACTCGCCACCGATGGCCAGCCCGGCCGGGCCTGCGCCGAACCAGTCGCCGACTTCGCGGCTGGCACGGCCATCGATGCCCGACACGCGCCCTACCGAAGAGATGTACTGGCCACGGTACTGGCTGGCGTCGATCAGGCGCTGTCCGGCTGCGCTTTGCGGGCCGAACGGGTTGATGATGCCATTAGCGATCCCGTCGAGCATGGCTGAGTCGCTGACAAAACCGCCCGTGAGGCTTTCGGTGACCTGGTTCTGGTTGTACGACGCGCCGAGGTTGTAGTCCCAGCCCTTGGCCACGCCGTCAAAGCTCAGCACCACGCGCTGGCTGGTGTTCTGGTCTTTGGTTGAGCGCCCGCCCGCAGCGGTTTCGCGCCAGTTAAGGCCCACCGGTTGGCTGGGGTCAAAGGACGCGCTGGTAGAGCCGGGCGTGATGCCATTGCCCGGGAAGTACGGCGACGTCGGGTCCAGGGTGACGCCGACCAGGTTCGCCGGGGCAATGTTCACCGAGTTGTTGTTGCGCGCCCAGAAGTACTCCAGGTTGACGTTGTCGTCATCGGTGATCTTGCCGGTGGCGCGGCCGAAGAAGGAGGTCTTCTCGGTTTCAGGCAACAGGTCCAGGTAAGTGCGCGTGTTGTAGCGGCACACACCCTGGCGCGCGACCAGGTTGGGACCGTCGCAGTTGCTGGCGGACAGCGGGTTGGTGGTCACGCCATTCTGGCTGTAGTTGGCCGGGTAGGAGACGCCCGAGGTCTGGTCCAGACCGCGGCCGGGGACGTAACTTTTCGAGAACGAACGATCTGTGGCTTTCAAGCTGTCCTGCTTGTTGTAGCCGATCACGCCAAACACGTTGAAGCGGTCTTGCTCCAGGTCGCCGTAACCCCAGCTGGCGTTCAGGTCGTGACTGTTGCCGCCACCGCTGTGGCCGGGGGCTTCGCCGCCGAGGGTGAGGGTGCCGTCAGTCAGGGACTTTTTGGTGATGAAGTTGATCACCCCGCCAATCGCGTCGGTACCGTACAACGCCGAGGCGCCGTCGCGCAGGATCTCTACGCGGTCAATGGCCGCGAAGGGAATCGTGTTGATGTCGACGGCAGAGCCATCGATGGCGTTGTTGCCCAGGCGGCGGCCGTTGAGCAGCACCAAGGTTTTATTGGAGCCGATGCCGCGCATGTCGGCAAAGCTTGCACCGCCCGATGAGGAACCCACGGAACTGGCCGCGTTGATCGTCGACTGGTTGCCGGTGACCCGTTGCAGGATTTGCGCCGTGGTGGTGACCCCTTCATTGCGCAGTTGTTCGATGTTGAGAATGGTAATGGGCACTGCCGTTTCGGCGTCTACCCGGCGAATAGCCGACCCGGTGACCTCGACGCGTTGCAGTTGTGTGGTGGGTGCAGCTGATTCATCTGTCGCAGGTGTTTCTGCGGCCTGAAGCTGGCCAGCGCTCATCCCCAGAGCGACCAGGTACAACGGCACCCAACGATGCCGTTGCAGGCTTGCAACCAATGGCTTTACGTTAAAACCAGAACGCTTACTCTGCATGGTTCCATCCGACTTTTTTAGATGTTTATTGGAATGGCCTTGTGGGCCCTCATGACTCCGGTTGGGTTGTGTCGACCCTGGCAAATCACTTTTTTCAAGCAAGCCGCTCCCCCAGTGCGGACAAACAGCGTCCGCACGCGGCCTTGGTAGTGCATGGTTACAACGGGAACTATTAACTAAGGCATGACAGCTCAATGTTAAGTTTTGTTAACTTTGATAAAGCAACCGGTGTGCCAATACGTTTAATTGATGTGAGTCATGTGAACTTTTTTATATTTTTTTATATAAATAAGCAGTGCGGGGTATGCAGAGGGTTTTGAGCGGGGTTTTAAACAGGAACGGGTAGCGTGCACATTGTCTGACAATCAGGCGGGCCGTGGCTTTGCTGTTAAAAATGGAACACCTTTGAAACACTTGTTTGACAGCTATGAGTACAGTGAAGTTATTGGGTTATAGCGTTAGTGTTAAAGGTTCTATGGTGCTAAGAGCGAGTTTGCCTCACGATCTTTTGAATGTTTAAAAGATCGCGAGGCAAGCTCGCTCCTACAGAGGGGTTTAAAGTTCGGTAATGGTTTCGGGTTGGTCACTATCGCTTAATAAACCATCCGACTGGTGTTGCCATAAACGGTAATACAGTCCTTGTTGTTCCAGCAGTTGTGCGTGGTTGCCATCTTCAACTATCGAGCCGTTATCCAGTACGACGATGCGGTCCAGGTGGGCGAGGGTGGACAGTCGATGGGCAACGACCAATACGGTCTTGTCGGCCATGATGTCGTCAAGGCTGTTCTGGATCAGGCTTTCGGTTTCGGAATCGAGGCTGGCGGTGGCTTCGTCCAGCACCAGAATCGGCGCGTTTTTAAGCAACGCCCGGGCAATGGCGATGCGCTGGCGTTGCCCCCCCGACAGCTTGACCCCGCGTTCGCCAATCAAGGCGTCGTAGCCTTCGGGCATTTGCAGAATAAACTCGTGGGCATGGGCCCGTTGCGCGGCCTGGGCGATTTGTTCGTCGCTGGCCTGCACGTCGCCATAACCAATGTTCTCGCGTAGTGAACGGTGGAACAGCCCCGGCTCTTGCGGGATCAAGGCGATGTGCGTGTGCAGCGATTGCTGGGTCATCCCCAGCACATTCAGGCCATCAACTTCGATGGTGCCGCCCTGGGGATCATAAGAGCGTAACAACAGGTTGAGCAGGGTGGATTTGCCCGAGCCCGACAGGCCGACAATCCCGACCCGTTGCCCGGCCGGGATGTCCAGATTGAAGTGCCGGAAAATCGGTTTGCCGGGGTTGTAGCTGAAATCCACATTGCGAAAGTGGATCGAGCCTTTATCGATCTGCGCCGGTTGGGCGTCTTGGCGATCCGGCATTTCGTGGGGTTGCAGCAGGGTATTGATGCTGTTTTCGATGTTGCCGACAAACTCGAAAAAGTGCATGAACTGCATGCTCAAGAAGCTGCACTGCGCCACGATCATCAGGCCCAGCGTGGCCACCATCACCAGTTGCCCGACATCAATCTTGCCCCGGTGCCATAGGTACAGCGCCAGTGCTACAAGGCCCACGCGCAGCACGATGGACAGGCTGTCTTGCAGTAGGCGGATTTTTTCCTGGTAGAAGAATGAGCGTTGCGCAGCCTTTTTTTCGGTGGACTGGTAGCGGCTCAAATAGCCGATTTCGAAGTCCTGGCGGGCGAACAGGCGGATGCTGCTGAGGTTGCTCACCGCGTCGACGATTTTGCCGGTGGTGACGCTGCGGGTCTTGGCGTGGTCATTGGCTAGCACTTGGGCTTTGCGTGACAGCACGTACGCGAGCAATGAGTAACTCACAACCCACACCAGCAGGCCCAGACCGAGCCAGGGCGAGGCGAGGGTAAGCAATACCAGGCTGGTGGTCAGCACCACCAGAATCGGCAACATCTCGACGATCAACACCCACGTGGCATCCAGCAGGCCGATGCTGCCTTCACTGATGCGCTGGGCCAGGCTGCCGGCAAAGTGTTCGCCAAAATAGCGCGGTGAGTGCTGTTGCAGGTAGGCAAACAGGTCGCGGGTGATCTGCACCTTCTGTTGCGGGCGCACCATGATCATGCAGAAGGTCGCGCCGCGGGCAAACACCATCTGCGCCACGGCCAGGCCGAACAACAGGCCGAGTGCCGGGAGGCTGGCCTGGAACAAATCGGTGTGGTCCCACAGCCCTTCACTGACGGCGCCGGTGATGCGCCCTATGGCATACGGCATGAGGGTGGCTGCCATGGCGGCGCCGACCTGGAGCAAGGCAATAGCCCAATACCAGCCGGGGTTTTGGCGGATGTAATGCCAGACGAAAGCCGCCGGCCGTTTAGGTGGAACAGTGATAGCACCAAACTCAGACATGACTTCCCTTTACGTAGTCGCAGAAATGCAAGCGCGCAAACGTAAGAAAGAAATGTGCCAAGTTGTTACTGAGGACAGAAAAAGACAATTTCGCCACGCACATCTTTGTAGCCGCTGCCGAAGGCTGCGATAAGGGCCGAAGGACCTTTGGGGGGCTGCGCCCCCATCGCAGCCTGCGGCAGCGGCTACAGGATGTGGTGATTAACCCACGTTGATCAGGCTTTGCCGGCAGTGCAGGGTCAGTCTGGCGCCACCGCCTTTACGGCTGCCGACTTCAAGGTTAAATCCGTGCAAATTGACGATGGCGGCCACGATGGACAGACCCAGGCCAAAGCCACTGTGTTTGTCGTCACAGCGGTAGAAGCGTTGGAACACCGCCTCACGTTCGGCCTCGGGAATACCTGGGCCGGTGTCGAGGACTTCAATCAGCGGGCTGCCGTCTTCGTTGGCAGCACGCAAGGTCACTTCGCCGCCCGGCGGGGTGAATTTGATCGAGTTACTCAACAGATTGGCCAGTGCCTCAAACAGCAAGGCGCGGTCACCGGTCATGCCGGGAAGCGCGGGCGGGGTGTCCAGAGTCAACGTGACCTGGCCTTCTTCCGCCAGTGGCAGGTAAAAATCGTACAGTTCCTGCAGCAAGGCCAACGGGTCCAGCGGCAGGAAACCTGAGCGCCGCTGGTGGTCTTCCAGTTCGGAAATCCGCAACAGCCCGCGAAAGCGTGCCATCAGGGTGTCGGTTTCACCAATCACTTCGTCCAGTTGCAGCGCCTCGGGCGAGCCTTCTGCTGCTTGCTGCTGGATCCGGTACAACTGCGCGCGCAGGCGGGTGAGCGGGGTGCGCAGGTCGTGGGCGATGTTGTCGCACACGCCTTTGACTTCGTGCATCAGCCGCTCAATGCGGTCGAGCATGGCGTTGACGATGGCGGCCAGCATGTCCAGCTCGTCACGCCGGTTGGACAGCGGCAAACGGTAGGTCAGGTCGCCCGAGACAATCGCCTCGGCACTGGCCTGAATGGCTCGAATGCGTTGCAACGGACGCCGACGCAGCAGGTGCCAGCCCGCAATGCCGGGGATGATGGTCAGCGACAGGCCCCAGAACAGCGCGTGCAAGATGATCCGCGTCACCGCGAACAAAGAGCCGTTATCGCGCACCAGCACCAGTAGGCGACCATCCTGGGTTTGGGTGGCTACCGCGTCGCAACTGTCGCGCGGCAGGTCAGGGTCGTCGGAGTTAATGCAGTTGGCCAGTTCGTGGATCTGGCCATCGAGGGGCAGGTCCGGCGGAATGGCCAGGATCGGCCCGCTGATGGGTCGATGTTGCGCATCGAACAGCCCATAAGCATCTACTGTTCGAAGATCGAACGTCATGCTGGTGGCGAGCGCGTCATCCAGTTGCTCGCCTTTAAAGCGGGCAAACAGGTGTTGGCGCTGCATCAGCGAATGCTTGGCCAGGTTGCCCAGGTAGTCCGAGACCTCGTAATACAGCACCCCCATGAGGATGCAGCTCCAGGCCACGAACAAAAAACTGTACAGCGCCAGCAGTCGGCTGCTGGAGGAGCGCCAGCCCTTAGAGGGGTTCGGCAATGACATAACCCGAGCCTCGAACGGTACGAATCAGGGGCACCAGGCCCGGCGGATCGATTTTCTTGCGCAGACGACCAATGTGCACGTCGATGAGGTTGGTGCCAGGGTCAAAGTGATAGCCCCAGACTTCTTCGAAAATCATCATGCGCGAGAGGATTTGCCCGGTGTTGCGCATCAAAAATTCCAGCAGCTTGTACTCGGTGGGCAGCAGGCTCAGTTGCTGCTCGGAGCGGCTGGCTTCACGGGTGATCAGGTTGAGCTCAAGGTCAGCGACCCGCAACGACGTTTCGTGCTTGTCGACCGGGCTTTTACGGCGCAGCAGAACTTCAACCCGGGCGGCCATTTCGTCGCTGGCAAAGGGTTTGGTCAGGTAGTCATCGCCGCCGGCGCGCAAGCCGCGTACCCGCTCGTCCACGTCGGAGAGGGCGCTGATCATCAGAATCGGTGTGCTGACCCCAATAGTGCGCAACGTGGTTACAATCGCCAGGCCGTCCAGCTCGGGGAGCATGCGGTCCAGGGTAATCAGGTCATAGTCGCCACTCACAGCGCGAACCAGGCCCTCACGGCCATTGGCGACCCAGTCAACTTCGAGCCCATGGCTACTCAGCTCAGCCACGATCTCTTTCGCCGTTACGGCATCATCTTCGATGGTCAAAATGCGCGTCATACCGTCACCTGATTGGCCTTTGTCAACAGTGAGCACATTTTGCCCACAAAAAGCTGAAACGTTTCTTAATTATTCTTCATGTTCAGCCCGGCGTCAGGATAGGGTAGCCGAGATCGTGTTTGATGCCCGTACACTGTCGCGTTGAGGTATAACCCGTCAGCGCTTTTGACTTAGGACCCTGTGTTATGCAAACCCCCACGCAACGGCCGCTGTGGCAGATCTATCTGATCTTTCTGGCGCCGATGGTGCTGTCCAATTTTCTGCAGAGTTTTTCCGGCACCCTCAACGGGATTTACGTAGGGCAATTGCTCGGTACCCAGGCGCTGGCAGCGGTCTCGGGTATGTTTCCGATTGTGTTTTTCTTTATTGCGCTGGTCATTGGCCTGGGTGCCGGTGCCTCGGTGCTGATCGGTCAGGCTTGGGGCGCACGCGAGACCTCGATGGTCAAACAGATCACCGGTGCCACGCTGACCTTGGGCGCGTTGGTCGGGTTGCTGGCAGCGGTGCTTGGCAGCCTCTTTGCGCGCCCGGCGATGCAAGCGCTGGGCACGCCGGTTGACGTGCTCGACGAAGCCGTTGGCTATGCGCGGGTGATGATGCTGATCATGCCGTTGCTGCTGGTGTTTATCCTGTTCACCCAGTTGCTGCGCGGGGTCAGTGACACCGTGTCGCCGTTGCTGGCGCTGATGGTTTCTACGGCCGTGGGCTTGCTGCTGACCCCGGCGCTGATCCTCGGCTGGGCCGGTTTGCCGCAGATGGGCATCCAGAGCGCGGCGGTGGCGGGGCTGTTCGGTAACGTGCTGGCGATGGTGTTTCTGGTGTTGCGCTTGCGCCATAAAAACCACGTGATGGCGCCGGATCGCGAGTTGTGGCTGGCGTTGCGCCTGAACCGCGAGATCCTCGCCAAAGTGCTGCGTATCGGTTTGCCGACGGGCCTGCAAATGGTGGTGCTGTCGCTGTCGGAGCTGGTGATTCTGGCGCTGGTCAATAGCCACGGCTCGCAAGCCACAGCGGCGTATGGGGCGGTGACGCAAATCGTCAACTACGTGCAGTTCCCGGCCCTGTCGATTGCCATTACCGCGTCCATTCTTGGCGCTCAAGCGATCGGTGCCGGGCGCATCGAGCGTATCGGGCCGATCTTGCGCACCGGTTTGCTGATCAACCTGTGCCTGACCGGCACCTTGATCCTGCTGGGGTATGTGTTGTCCGACTGGTTGCTGGGGCTGTTTATCACCGACGCGCAAGCGCACATGCGCGCCGAGCACCTGCTGCACATCATGCTCTGGAGCATTCTGGTGTTCGGCTTTCAGTCGGCCATTGGCGGCATCATGCGTGCCAGCGGCGTGGTGTTGGTACCGATGAGTATCACCGTGTTTTGCGTGCTGTGCATTGAACTGCCGGTGGCGTATGCACTCAACGCGCACTTCGGCCTGGAAGGCGTGTGGATGGCTTTTCCGGTGACGTACATCGCGATGCTGATCATGCAGACTGCCTATTACCGACTGGTTTGGCGGCATAAACCGATTCAGCGGTTGGTCTAGGGCTGGCTTTTTGACTGGCGCTGCTTAAGATGGCCGACACTTGACTGTCATCGGCCTGGGATCGGCGCCAATGTTGAACAAAGACACCATCTCTATCCAGTTGGTGCGTGAAGCGCTCTTGCAAAGCTGTGCAACCACCGGCGCCATGCACGAAGTGCTGCAAAAGGTCGGCATTGACCCGGCGTTGCTGGACGCGCCGCAAGCGCGTGTACCAGCCATTGCCTATGCACGCATGTGGCGGCTGCTGGCGCGGCGGCTGGATGACGAGTTTTTCGGCATGGACCCGCGCAAGCTGCGCGCCGGCAGCCTGGAGTTTATGTGCCGCTCGGCCATGGCCCAGCCCACCCTCGCGCAGGGCGTGGAACTGGTGTTGGGATTTCTATCGCTGATGCTTGAGCGGTTGCCGGCGCGGCTGGTACGCCAGCAAAGTGTGGCCGAAATTGTTTTGCATGAGTCTGAAGGCCAGTCCAGCCGTGCCTTCACCTACTTTGCCTACTGGATGATCGTGCACGGCGTGACCTGTTGGCTGGCGGGGCGGCGGATCCCGATTCTGGCCATAGAGTTGCGCTGTGCGCAGCCTGATTACTGCGGCGACTATGAGGTGATGTTTTCCGAAAACCTGCGTTTTGACCGGCCACGCACGCGGATGATTTTTGCGGCGGATTACCTGGATGCGCCGATCAAGCGCAGCAACGAAGAGTTGCAACGGTTTTTGGCCCAGGCCCCCGCCAATATCCTGGTCAAATACCGCGATCCGCAAAGCCTGGCGAGCCAGATCAAACAAGACCTTCGACAGCTACCCGCCGAGCAGTGGCCCGAAACCCAAGGCATGGCGCAAGGCCTGCACCTGTCGGCGTCTACTTTGCGCCGACGTCTGGCCGAAGAGGGGCAAACCTTCCAGGGGCTCAAGGACGGCGTGCGTAAAGAGTTGGCGATTGGTTGGCTGGCTGAACCGGACCTCAGTTTTGCGGACATCGCCCTGCGTTTGGGCTTTGCCGATACCAGCTCGTTTTACAAAGCCTTTCGCAAATGGTCCGGTACCAACCCGGGGCACTACCGCAGTCTGATTTTGAGCGGTAGCTGAAGGATTACTTGTTTGCCTTGATGGTTGCTACATCTGCGGCCTTGACCTTGATGTGCTTGCCGGCGATATCCTCGAACTCATAAAAGCCGCTGGTACTTTTGGTGTTTGGCATGTCTTTGGTCAGGTACTGCGTGCCGTTTTGCAAGGTCACCACAGTGGGGGTTGCGCAACCAGCCAGTGCCAAAACCGCCACCATGACCACTGGCAAACCGATAATGCTGATCTTCATACGACGTGTACCTTGAACTGTCTGCGAATTAAGTGTTGAGCCCGCTGAGCGCTACGTCTGGCTCTGCGTTGGGTATTGAAGCGCAATCATATACAAGACCAAGCGTGTGGCTTGCATGATTACCTGTCGGTTCCCTGTCAGTGCAGCTCGGTGCGTCTCCTCCTTGAGTGTGGTGATTATTAGACGCCTTTTTCAGACTTGGTTCGCTTAGACCTACGATTAAAACGGAATTTTCGTGTGGGTAGCTTCCTTAAAGCGCTTTACTGCATATATTTAACCCGCACCTATTTCTAAAAGGACTGTAGTGGATGTCTCGTGGGCCATTGGAAACGTCGAAAACCTCCCCGTTTGTGCGCGTGCGGGCCTTGCGTAACCGTGTGGGTTTGACGTTTGTCGCCTGTTTGTCGGTGCTGGCGGGGATGACCGATGCCATCGGTTTTCTGGCGGTCGGTGATTTCATTTCGTTTATGAGCGGTAACACCACGCGGCTGGCCGTGGCCATAGCGCAAGGTGATACCCAGGTGATCGTGCGCCTCGGGTTTGCGGTACTGGCGTTTGTCGCCGGGAATGCGCTGGGGGTGGTTTTTGCACGCTGGGGCGGCCGCCGGGCTTTGCCCTTGATGCTGCTGATTTCGGCGTTGCTGTGCACGGCGGCTTTGTTGCCGTTGCAGTCGCAAGTAACGGTATTGCTGACGGCAGTGCTGGCCATGGGCATGGTCAATGCGGCGGTCGAGCAGGTGAATGGCTTGCAGGTTGGGCTGACTTATGTGACGGGGGCGTTGTCACGTTTTGGCCGCAGCCTGGGGCGCTGGATATTGGGTGAGCGGCGGCCCAACTGGCATTTGCAGGTGGTGCCGTGGACGGGCATGTTGGCCGGTGCCGTCGCGGGGGCGGCGCTGGAGTCGCAATTTGGCATACGGGCCATGTTGTTCAGCGCGGGGCTGGCGGCGTTCCTGGGGTTGGTATCGCTAAAAATCCCGCGTAGCTGGCAGCGTGATTACATGCCGCGATAGCGCGTTCTTGTAGCAGTTGACGAGCCTTGCGAGGCTACGTCCGGTTGCGCAGCAGCCGTAAAGCCTTGGGGCCAAGATCAAAAGATCGCGAGGCAAGCTCGCTCCTACAGGCGGGAAGAGGGGCGTTCTTGTCTACACCTTGGATAATCCGGACTTAACTAAATAAAAGTACATCCCGTATATCTCGAAAAATTTTGGAACAATCTGCTGTCAGATCCTGGCTGTGGCTTTGTCAGTTAGCATGTAGTTTGCCCGACGTTGTTATTAATGCATTGGCTTAAAACAAAGTTAAAGGCCAATTGCTACTGTTTTGTTCAAGGGGCTAAACATGCTGAGTATTGCGTCAGGAAAAACGTTTATCGCTGCATGCTTTGTTTGCGTTGTTTCAACCAGCAGTGTGGCCAGTACGGCACCTGCGGACCCTCTGCATATTGCCGGTCACTATAAGTGCACGGGATTTGACAGTCATGACGGCCCTTTAAAGGGTGATCTTGTATTGACGCTTGATGATGAGGCCAGTCAGTTTGAGAAAGGTTTTGGCACTTATCGATTAACGCTCAATGTTGGAACTGAGCAAGTACCCATTACTTACTCGGGGTATGCCGCTGCGCAAGGGCAGTTATTGTCGATCTACTTTGCCAATGACAGCGCTGAGGCGCCAACAGACCGCGGTGTGGGGCTTGGCGTCATCACCCACGATCAGGACAGTCAAGGTCATTACACGACGACCCTGCATAAATCCTATTACCTGCCCGACTATATGCGCGGTAGCCAAGAGGGTTATGGGCCTGGTGGTCGAGGCACTGAAACGTGTATTAAAACGCCGTCTATTTAAAACCCATAAAAAACCCCGGAGGTTATCCGGGGTTTTTTATGGGCGGGCGTTATCAGCTGTAGCTGTTAACTTTAACCAGGGCTTGCTCGGTTTGAGCTTTTTCCCAGGTCAGTGTCAATGTTTGCAGCACGCGCGCAATAAACTCTTTATCGGCAGCGGCTTTTTTGCCCACGTAGCCTTGGCCACGACGGTACATCTTGAGATGAGCTCGCATGTGTGGGCGCTCTTTCTCGAATTGGGTTTCTTCCTTGCACGCAACAACCGGTTCAATACGTACAGTGCCTTCATCGCACACCCACAGAATGTGGTCGTTCAGCGTGTCTTTCTGAGCAGCGAAGAGTCGAGCCAGCTCGTTAACAGTCGGTTGATTATTCAGGTTCATAGCTAACTCCTTGACCACTCGTTGATCTGTCTAATTGATTCGCGCAACTGCACATGCAGCGCTACGTAATATCCATCTAAAGCAGATCTGGCCTTGAGTCCGGCAGATGTAGTAGTGAAATAAAACACTACAACATGCTGCGTACAGCGAGGGAGAGCAACGTTAACCAGGATGCTTGAGCGACATGTCGCATCACCACAAGCCTCTTGAGGACGTTTCGCTAGCCTCTCACGCCTTAAACTCGGACGATCAAGCCAGGTCAGCTTCATCAATTCTGCCTTGTGGGCAGTACCTATCCCGGAACAGCCCGACAGCTCGTCGAGCATGCTTGCAACAACCCTTTCCAGCGCTTCCGGTGGGGAAGACGTCTGCATAATGCGATGGGAAATTCGTGTCGTCAACAAATATGTAGTGTTTATTTTTAAGCACTACATATGTGACTGGCGGGTCGTATTTGAGCAAGCCGGTCATCCCCGGCAAGCGCTTGCGCCCGCTGTAGCAGGCTTAAAGAGGGCGCGGTTTTTTGATTGGCCAAAACAGTCAGCCAGCTTGAGCGGTTTGACTATTGTTGTAGAGCCTTGCCGAGGCGACTATCAGTGGGACTTTTCACGGTTCCCACTCCAACAATAAAGACCGAGGGATTCTGCTGATGCGCGACTATCTGACCGCGATGAATGACTTTGACTACCAACGGACGGTGGCTGGTGCACTGAACGGCCATTTATCTGCCCTCAATGCCTGCGTTGAGTGCTGCGACCGGCACGCTTTGCCAGGGCGTATTGCACTGTTCTGGGAAGGGCGCGACGGCAGTAGCGCCACGTACACCTTCACTGATTTGCAGGACAAGGCCGCGCGCTTTGCCAACTTCTTGCTGGCCCAGGGCGTGAAGCAAGGCGACAAGGTGGCGGGCTTGTTGCCGCGTAATGTCGAGTTGCTGGTGGTGGTCTTTGCCACTTGGCGCATCGGCGCGATCTATCAACCTCTGTTCACTGCCTTCGGGCCCAAGGCCATTGAGCACCGTCTTAACAGTTCAGGCGCTGCGCTGGTGGTCACCGACGCGGTCAACCGGCCCAAACTCGATGAAGTCAACGACTGCCCGGCCATCGTCACGGTGGCTGGCGCTAAAGGCCAGGGACTGGTGCGCGGCGATTTCAGTTTCTGGGCCGAGCTGGACAATTATCCGGCGGTCTGTGAGCCGGTGCTGCTGAGCGGGGAAGACCCGTTTCTGTTGATGTTTACCTCGGGCACCACCGGCCCGGCCAAGCCGCTGCTGGTGCCGCTCAAGGCCGTCGTCGCATTCCAGAGTTACACCCGCGATGCGGTGGATCTGCGCCCTGAGGACTCCTTCTGGAACCTCGCAGACCCAGGCTGGGCCTACGGGATTTACTTCGGGATCACCGGGCCGTTGTCCATGGGCCATCCGATCACGCTTTACGACGGGCCGTTTACCGTTGAAAGCACCTGCCGGGTCATCAAGAAATACGGCATTACCAACCTCACGGGCTCTCCGACCGCCTACCGCATGCTGATCGCTGCTGGCGAGGCGTTTTCAAGCAAGATCAAAGGCCAGTTGCGGGCTGTCAGCAGCGCCGGTGAGCCGCTCAACCCGGAAGTCATTCGCTGGTTCGGCGAAGAGCTCAACGTCACCATTCACGATCACTACGGGCAGACCGAAGTGGGCATGGTGCTGTGCAATCACCATGGCCTGGAGCACCCGGTGCATATGGGTGCAGCCGGCTTTGCTTCGCCCGGCCACCGGATTGTGGTGCTGGATGACAACCATCAGGAACTGCCTGTTGGGCAGCCGGGGATTCTGGCCGTCGATCGCAGCCAGTCGCCGATGTGCTGGTTTGGTGGCTATGAAGGTTTCACTACCAAAGCGTTTGTCGGCAATTACTACTTGAGTGGCGACACCGTGGAGTTGAACCCGGACGGCAGTATCAGCTTTGTAGGGCGCAGCGATGATGTGATCACCACCTCGGGCTATCGCGTCGGCCCGTTCGACGTAGAAAGCGCCTTGATCGAACACCCGGCTGTGGTCGAAGCCGCGGTCGTCGGCAAACCCTGCCCGGAGCGTACCGAAGTGGTCAAAGCGTTTGTGGTGCTGAGCCCTCAATACCTCGGCGATGCGCAACTGGCCGAAACCTTGCGCTTGCACGTGCGCCAGCGGCTGGCGGCGCATGCCTACCCCCGTGAAGTTGAATTTGTCAGCGAATTGCCGAAGACCCCTAGCGGCAAGTTGCAGCGCTTTATTTTGCGCAACCAAGAAATCGCCAAGGCTGAACAGGCGCTAAGCGCCAAGGTTACAGCCTGAAATCCAGTCGTCAGGAACCCTTATGCAAATTGAAAACAAGGTATTTATCGTCACCGGTGGTGCGTCCGGTTTAGGCGCCGCAACGGCCCAAATGCTGATTAAAGCGGGCGCCAAAGTGATGCTGGTTGATCTGAATGCCGATGCTGTGGCCGCACAGGCGCGCGCGTTAGGCGCGCAGAGCACGGTCGCCGATATCAGCCAGGCGGAGGCCGCTCAGGCTGCCGTGGAGGCCACCGTTGCCGCGTTTGGGGGGGTTAATGGCCTGGTCAACTGCGCCGGTATTGTGCGCGGTGAAAAAATCCTCGGTAAAAACGGTCCGCATGCCCTGGAGAGCTTCAGTCAGGTGATTAACGTCAACCTGATCGGCAGTTTCAACATGCTGCGTCTGGCGACTGCAGCCATTGCCGAAACCGCTGCAGATGCTGACGGCGAACGCGGAGTCATCATCAACACCGCGTCGGTGGCAGCCTTTGACGGGCAGATTGGTCAGGCCGCTTATGCTGCTTCCAAGGGCGCCATCGCCAGCCTGACCTTGCCTGCCGCACGCGAGCTGGCCCGTTTCGGTATCCGTGTGATGACCATCGCCCCCGGCATTTTTGAAACGCCGATGATGGCCGGCATGACCCCTGACGTCCGTGATTCGCTGGCCGCCGGTGTGCCGTTTCCGCCGCGCTTGGGCAAGCCTGCCGAGTACGCATCGCTGGTACGCCACATCATTGAAAACAGCATGCTCAATGGCGAGGTTATCCGTCTCGACGGTGCCTTGCGCATGGCCGCCAAATAAGAGGTGAGAAATGACTTTAGCCAATGATCCGATTGTCATTGTCAGCGCGGTACGAACGCCCATGGGCGGGTTTCAGGGCGACTTCAAAGGCTTGACCTCACCGCAGCTTGGCGCTGCAGCCATCAGTGCGGCGGTTGAGCGTGCGGGCATTGAGCCGAGTAATGTGGATGAGGTGCTGTTTGGTTGCGTGCTGTCTGCCGGGTTGGGCCAGGCACCTGCGCGTCAAGCCGCTTTGGGCGCCGGGCTGGACAAGGGCACGCGCTGCACCACGCTGAACAAAATGTGTGGCTCGGGCATGCAGGCAGCCATTCTGGCCCATGATCAACTGCTGGCGGGCAGTGCCGAGGTGATTGTCGCGGGCGGCATGGAGAGCATGTCCAACGCGCCATATTTGCTGGACCGGGCACGCAGTGGGTATCGCATGGGCCACGGTCGGGTGCTCGATCACATGTTCCTCGATGGCCTCGAAGACGCTTACGACCGAGGCCGCTTGATGGGCACCTTTGCTGAAGATTGCGCACAGGCCCATGGTTTTAGCCGCGAGGCTCAGGATGATTTTGCGGTGGCGTCGCTGACCCGTGCCCAGCAAGCGATCAAGGACGGCAGCTTCAGCGCCGAGATCGTGCCGGTGCAGGTCACGGTGGGTAAAGAACAGCGCCTGATCAGCGATGACGAACAACCTCCCAAGGCCAATCTGGCGAAAATCCCGACGTTGAAACCGGCGTTCCGTGAGGGCGGTACGGTGACAGCGGCCAACTCCAGTTCGATCTCTGATGGTGCGGCGGCTTTGGTGCTGATGCGCCGCTCCGAAGCGCAGAAACGTGGCCTCAAGCCGCTGGCGGTGATCCATGGGCATGCAGCGTTTGCCGACGAGCCGGGGCTGTTCCCGACTGCGCCGATCGGCGCGATCAAGCGGTTGTTGAGCAAGACCGGCTGGGACCTGTCCGAGGTCGACCTGTTTGAAATCAATGAAGCGTTTGCGGTGGTGACTCTAGTGACCATGAGCGAGCTGGACATCCCCCATGACAAGGTCAACGTCTACGGCGGGGCTTGCGCGCTGGGGCATCCTATCGGCGCTTCGGGCGCACGGATTCTTGTGACATTGCTCTCGGCCTTGCGCCAGAAACAGTTGAAGCACGGTATTGCAGCTGTCTGCATTGGCGGCGGCGAAGCCACGGCGATTGCCGTGGAATGCCTGTATTAAGGAGTTTTATGCTGCCTACATCTGAACACATACAAATTCGCGAAGCGGCCCGGCAGTTTGCCCAAGAGCGCTTGAAACCCTTTGCAGCAGAGTGGGACAAGCAGCATCGCTTCCCCCGTGAAGCGGTCAACGAAATGGCCGAGCTGGGCTTTTTCGGCATGTTGGTGCCCGAAGAGTGGGGCGGTTGCGACACGGGCTATCAAGCCTACGCGATGGCCCTGGAAGAAATCGCCGCCGGTGATGGCGCCTGCTCGACGATCATGAGCGTGCACAACTCGGTGGGCTGCGTGCCGATTCTGAAATACGGCACTGAGCAGCAGAAGCGTGAGTTCCTCATGCCTTTGGCCAGCGGTGGCATGCTCGGCGCGTTTGCCTTGACTGAACCGCAAGCCGGTTCTGATGCCAGCGACCTGAAAACCCGCGCACGCCTTGAGGGCGATCATTACGTGCTTAATGGCTGCAAACAGTTCATCACCTCGGGGCAAAACGCCGGGGTGGTGATTGTGTTTGCGGTGACGGATCCGGCAGCGGGCAAGCGCGGCATCAGCGCGTTTATCGTGCCCACCGACTCACCCGGCTACAGCGTGGCGCGGGTAGAAGACAAGCTCGGGCAACATGCCTCGGACACCTGCCAAATCCTTTTTACCGATCTCAAAGTGCCGGTGGCCAATCGCTTGGGCGAGGAAGGGCAGGGCTACAAAATCGCCTTGAGCAACCTTGAAGGCGGGCGCATTGGCATTGCTTCGCAGGCGGTCGGCATGGCCCGCGCAGCCTTTGAAGCGGCGCGTGATTATGCCCGTGAGCGGGTGACCTTCGGCCAGCCGTTGGTTGGGCATCAGGCGGTAGCGTTTCGCCTGGCAGATATGTCGACTGAAATCGCCGTCGCCCGGCAAATGGTCCAGTACGCGGCGGCCCTGCGCGACAGCGGCCAGTCGGCCCTGGTCGAAGCGTCCCAGGCCAAGCTGTTCGCCTCGGAGATGGCCGAGCGGGTGTGTTCCAAGGCGTTGCAAACCTTGGGAGGTTATGGCTATTTGAACGACTTCCCGCTGGAGCGGATCTATCGCGATGTGCGGGTGTGCCAGATCTACGAAGGCACCAGCGATATTCAGCGCATGGTCATTTCGCGCAATCTTTGAATTGAGGACGTTAACGATGAGCTACGAAACCATTTTGTTGGACATTCACGGGCAAGTGGGCCTGATCACGCTGAACCGGCCGCAGGCGTTGAATGCGCTCAACGCGCAGTTGGTAAGCGAAGTGAATCACGCTCTGGACGGCCTGGAAGCGGATAACAACATTGGCTGCATCGTGATCACCGGCTCGAAAAAAGCTTTTGCTGCCGGGGCCGATATCAAGGAAATGGCGGAGTTGACCTACCCGCAGATCTACCTTGAAGACCTGTTCTCGGACAGCGACCGGGTATCGACCCGACGCAAGCCGATCATTGCGGCGGTGGCCGGTTTTGCCTTGGGCGGCGGCTGTGAGTTGGCGATGATGTGCGACTTTATTCTGGCCGGTGACAATGCCAAATTTGGCCAGCCGGAAATCAACCTCGGCGTATTGCCGGGCATGGGCGGCACCCAGCGCCTGACCCGCGCGGTAGGCAAGGCCAAGGCCATGGAAATGTGCCTGAGCGGGCGTTTGATGGATGCAAATGAGGCCGAGCGTTCGGGCCTGGTGGCGCGGGTAATCCCGGTGGATGAGTTGCTGGATGAAGCCCTGAAAGTGGCCGCGACCATTGCCAAAAAATCCCTGCCGGTGCTGATGCTGACCAAGGAAAGCGTTAACCGTGCGTTTGAAGTTAACCTGACCGAAGGCGTGCGTTTTGAGCGGCGGGTTTTCCACTCGCTGTTCGCCACCCATGACCAGAAAGAGGGCATGGCGGCGTTCGTCGGCAAGCGCGAAGCGCAGTTCAAGAACAGCTAAGGCCTTAAAAGCCCCTCACCCCAACCCTCTCCCGGAGGGAGAAGGAGCTTTACCGAGGGGTTTTCAGATTCAGCGCAGTACCGCCAGAGTGCAGAAAACCTTCAATTTCCCCCAGTCAGTCCCCTCTCCCGGAGGGAGAGGGCTAGGGTGAGGGTGGCGGGCAACACGCATCAGATCAGGTAGTTCTTCAGCTCGCGGGCAATCACCATGCGTTGGATCTCGCTCGAGCCTTCGTAGATCTGGGTGATCCGCGCGTCTCGGTAATAACGCTCCACCGGGTAGTCTTCCAGGTAGCCATAACCGCCATGAATCTGGATGGCTTTGGAGCAGACGAACTCGGCTATTTCCGACGCGAACAGTTTGGCTTGCGAGGCTTCTGACAAACACGGTTTGCCAGCGCTGCGCAGGCGCGCGGCGTGCAGGATCAACAGGCGGGCGGCGTTCAGGCGGGTTTGCATGTCGGCCAGCATATTGGCCACGCTTTGGTGCTCGATAATCGCTTTATCGAACTGGACTCGATCACGGGCGTAGCCCAGCGCTGCTTCAAAAGCTGCCCGTGCAATGCCCAGCGCCTGGGCGGCAATACCGATGCGTCCGCCTTCCAGGTTGGACAGAGCGATGGCCAGCCCTTTGCCGCGTTCGCCCAGCAGATTGGCTTCGGGCACGCTGCAGTTGTTGAGGGTGACGGCGCAGGTGTCTGATGCGCGAATGCCCATTTTGTGTTCGGTACGATCGACGATAAAACCCGGTGTTTCGGTGGGCACAAGAAAGGCCGAGATGCCTTTTTTGCCCAGCTCCGGGTCGGTCACGGCAAACACAATGGCCAGTTTGGCGCGCTTGCCGTTGCTGACAAATTGCTTGGCCCCGTTGATGATCCATTGGCCGTCATGCAGTTCGGCGCGGGTACGCAAGTTGTGCGCCTCGGAGCCCGCTTGCGGTTCTGTCAGGCAGAAACAGCCGATGGCCTGGCCGCTCGCCAAGTCGGCTAGCCAAGTTTGTTTTTGCGCTTCGCTGCCATAGTTGAGAATCGGCCCGCAGCCTACCGAGTTGTGGATGCTCATCAGCGCACCCGTCGCACCATCCCCGGCCGAAATTTCTTCGACGGCCAGCGCGTAGGCGACGTAGTCAATATAGGTGCCGCCCCATTCCTCGGGGACGACCATGCCGAGCAGGCCCAGCTCGCCCATTTTTGACACCAGCGCGTCGTCTATCCAGCCTGCTTTTTCCCAGGCTTGTGCGTGGGGGGCAATTTCACCACGGGCAAAATCACGCGCCATGTCACGAATCATCACTTGTTCTTCAGTCAGTTCGAGGTCTTGCATGACTTACACCTCCCTCTTTTTGAAGTCGGTGAAGAAACTGGCGACGTGCTTGGGGTCCAGTTCGCTCAAGGTCGGCGGGTTCCAGTGCGGAGTCTTGTCCTTGTCGATAATCAGTGCACGCACGCCTTCGATCAGGTCGCCGCGATCAAACCACTGGCGGTCCAGGTGCAATTCCAGCTCGAAGCATTGCTCAAGGGTCAGATGACGGCCGTGGCGGAGCATTTCGAGGGTGACGGCCATGCCCAGCGGAGAACGGGTTTCCAGCAGGTTGGCAGTTTCGGTGGCCCATTCGCGGTGTTGCGGTGCAGTCACGGCGCGCAGGTGAGCGACGATCTCGGGCACGCTGTTGTGGGCAAACACCTCATCAATCAAGGGCCGCAAGTTGGCCAGCGGCGCGTCGGGCAAGGTTTGCACGGCAAAGGTGGCCAGCAGCGCCTGGAGGTCTTCAAGGGGCGATTGGCGCCACTGGAGGTGGTTGAGGCTTTGATCCAGTTCAGGCAGTTTGCTGCTGTCGGTGTACCAGTCGGCCAGCCCGCAATACAACGCATCGCTGGCGCGGATTTGCACGCCGCTGACGCCCAGGTAGGTGCCGATCTGGCCAGGGGTGCGGGTCAGGAAGTAACTGCCGCCGACGTCAGGGAAGTACCCAATGGCCACTTCCGGCATGGCCAGACGGCTGCGTTCGGTGATCAGGCGCAGATCGCAGCCTTGTGCCAGGCCCATGCCGCCACCCAAAACGTAGCCATCGAGCAACGCGAGTAGCGGTTTTGGGTAGTGGTGCAGCGTGCGGTCAAGGGCGTATTCCTCTTCGAAGAACACGGTGTGCAGGGTGTCTTTGCTTTTGTAGCTGTCGTACAGCGAGCGAATGTCGCCGCCCGCACAAAAGGCTTTTTCGCCAGCGCCGCGCAATACCACGGCCTTGATGTTGGCATCGCCTGCCCAGGCATCGAGCTGCTGTTGCAGGCTGCGGACCATGGGCAGGTCGAGGGCGTTGAGGCCGCTGGGGCGGTTGAGGGTCAGGTGGCCAATATGGTTGCGGACCTCGGCCAGTACCGTGCTTTGGGTCGGCTCGACATCCTGTGTCGGCGAGGATGAAACCTGAGCAGTCATCACTAACTCCCTGCTGTGCTTTATTTTTAGAATGTGTTCGCGGGCGAACGATGGTCGATGCTAACAGTGCAAATTTGCTGATGACAACCCGGATGTGTGCAGGCTTGGCATGCATTTTTGCATGGCTAACAAGCAGGATTGCGCGCCTGCTATTGCGCCAACCAACCGCCATCGACGTTCCAGGCCGCGCCGCGCACCTGGCTGCCAGCTTCACTGCACAGAAACAGCACCAACTCGCCGAGTTGCGGCGGGGTGACGAACTCCAGAGACGGTTGTTTCTCGGCCAGCAGGTCATGCTGGGCCTGGTACGGGTCGATGCCCTGGCTGATGCGCTGGTCGATTTGCTTTTGCACCAGCGGCGTGAGTACCCAGCCGGGGCAGATGGCGTTGCAGGTGATATTGCTGGTGGCGGTTTCAAGGCCGACCACTTTGGTCAGGCCGATGACCCCGTGCTTGGCAGCCACATAGGCGGCTTTGCCGACCGAGCCGACCAAACCATGAACCGAGGCGATATTGACGATGCGGCCCCAGCCGCGCTTGCGCATGCCGGGCAGGGTGAGGCGGGTACTGTGGAACACCGAGGACAGGTTGATCGCGATGATCGAGTCCCACCGCTCAACCGGGAATTCTTCGACGCTGGACACGTGCTGAATGCCCGCGTTGTTGACCAGTATGTCGATGCCGCCGAATTCGCGTTCGGCGTAGTGGATCATGTCGGCGATTTGCGCCGGGTCGCTGACATCGGCCGGGTGGTGCCCCACCTTGCCGCCAAACTGCTGCAGTTCGGCAATGACTTTGCTGGCGTCGCCAAAACCATTGAGTATCAGGTCGGCGCCCGCCTTGGCCAGGCTTTGCGCGATACCCAGACCAATACCGCTGGTGGAACCGGTAACCAAGGCGGTTTTACCTTTCAGGCTCATGATCAATTCCTCAGGTGAGACACGGTGATTTCATCGATGAGGAAACTTAGCACGCGTTTCGCGACTGCGGATACGAAACGGCCCACCAAAAGGTGGGCCGTTTTCACGCAGAGCCTGGGGGATTAGTCCTGGCGGCTGGTGACTTCCAGCAGGTGGTAACCGAACTGGGTTTTAACCGGGCCTTGCACCACGTTGATTGGCGCGCTGAAGACCACGGTGTCGAATTCTTTAACCATCTGGCCTGGACCGAACGAACCCAGGTCGCCGCCTTGACGGCTGGACGGGCAAGAGGAGTTGGCCTTTGCAACTTCGGCGAAATCAGCGCCGCCTTCGATTTGTGCTTTCAGTTCGTTGCACTTGGCTTCGCTGGAAACCAGGATGTGACGGGCAGTGGCTTTGGCCATGGGGAGTTACTCCTTTCAAGAAAGTGGTGAGCCTACCGGATTCAGTGGCTTTTTTCTCGGCAAAGTTCCCATGGATTAAAGATCCCGACTTCAGCCTCAAAGGCCTTGGTTCTTCAAGCGTTGCGCATGCTCGATATACAGCGCCACGGGGTTGGCCTTGCGGCGAGTCATGCCGGCCATTTGATTGATGGTGTCCAGGTGGTCCATCTCATAATCCGATTGAATGACCGTGCCCAGGTGCGAGCTGAAGCGGCCTACCAGGCCGTCATTGGCTTTGCTTTCACGGGTGAAGAAGCTGGAAAACACGCGGCAGGCGTTGTGCATGGGATCAAACAGGTTCATAGATTCCGAGAGTAACGAGCCTTTGATAATGCCGCTCCAGGAGTAATAGAACACGTCATTGACCTGCGCTGCCCCCATTCCGCCCCACGTTGCTGGCAGGCCTTGCGGGTATTTTTTGTTGAAGTCGGCAACACCCTTTGAGGTCAGCGCATTGAGGGCTTCAAGTGAATGCTGGGGCAGTTTGGGTTTGCCGCTGAGTATCGACATGAAGGTGCTGAAGGCGGTGATCAGGGCTGCCGCCGCAGTCTCTGGCAATTGGCCGGGAGTGAAGGCCAGGCGCAGTCGATCGGCAAGCTCGGAGCCGTGATTGGGGCCGCTGACGGAGGTCACCGAGGCCACCGATTCAGGGTCGACAGCAGCGGCATAGCGTGCGGTGAGGGCGCCCTGGCTGTGCCCGATCAAATTGACCCGCTTGGCGCCCGTTTGCTGGCGCAGGTCATGGATGTGCGCGAGCAATTGTTCGCCACGGGTTTCGTTGTTGTGGGCGGCGGACACGGAGGCCGTGAATACGTGGGCGCCTGAATCGTGCAGCGCTTCCTTGATGCCGTTGAAGTAATGCAGTGGCCCGATCCGTTCAAAGCCGAACAGTCCATGGACCAATAAAAGGGGGTAGCGAGTGCTGGGGGTGCGGTGCATGTTGTTTCTCCAGAGAGTGTTTTGAGGTCATAAAAACACCTTAGTCGACAACATGAAGCGGGCAGATTGGGTTGCAGGGTATTACCGTCGGCCGCGCCAGGCTGTGGGCCTACAGGCAGAGCGGGCGCTGGATGATTCCAGGTGCGCGAGGGCGGTAATCGTTTAAAGTCGGGAGTGTTTCAGACGGCATCTGTCGGCTTGCCTGTCAGACGGGATCGACTTCGCGCAACCGTGGGCAGTGCCCAGCGGTGCGCATTCAGTCAGGCAGGACGATTTTTAGCTGGCGGCCAGCAGCGCACGGCGTTGCAGTTGCAGTTGGCTTGCCGCATCGCGCAGTAACTGCTCGGTGGCTTCCCATCCCAGGCAGCCGTCAGTCACAGAGACGCCGTAGCGCAGGTCGTTGCCCAGCGCTTGGCAACCCTCGAAAAGATGGCTTTCGAGCATCACGCCAATCAGCGAGTGATCACCTTCCAGGCGTTGCGCCAATACGTCTTTGAACACGTGCGGCTGGCGCAGAGGGTCTTTGCCGCTGTTGGCGTGGCTGCAGTCAACCATCAGGCGCGCAGGGATGGCGTTTTTTTCTAGACCGGCGCGGGCCTTGGCCACGCTGCTGCGGTCGTAGTTCGGGCCGCTGTGGCCGCCGCGCAAGACCAAGTGGGTGTCCGGGTTGCCGGAGGTCATGATGATGGCCGGATGCCCTTGGCTGTCGACACCGAAGTGGCGGTGGCCGTGGGCGGATGAACGCATGGCGTCGCACGCGATGCCTACGCCGCCGTCAGTACCGTTTTTGAAGCCTACAGGCAGGTCCAGGCCGCTGGCCATTTCGCGGTGGATTTGGGATTCGGTGGTGCGCGCACCAATCGCCGCCCAACCCAGCACGTCATCTAAGTAGCCGGCCGCCATGGGTTGCAGCAGTTCGGTAGATACGGGCAAGCCCATGCGCAGCATTTCAATCATCAGCTCGCGCGACAGAGTCAGGCCGTGGGCCATGTCGTCGCTGCCGTCCAGATGCGGGTCGTACGCCAGGCCTTTCCAGCCGATGGTAGTGCGGGGTTTTTCGACGTAGGCACGCATCACCAACAACAGGTCATCGCTCAGGTCGCGAGACAGGGCGGCCAGTTGGCTGGCGTATTCCAGTGCCGAGACCGGATCGTGAAGGGAGCAAGGGCCAACGACCACTAACAGGCGGGAGTCTTCGCCATTGAGGATGGCGCGGATGGCTTGGCGCTGCTGACTCACCAGCAGGCTGAGTTCTGTGCTGAGTGGCAGTTGCTGCTTGAGCTGTGAGGCGCTGGGCAGGCGCTGGGTCAGGGCAGCTTTGGTGTCGGTGTGAGCGGTGTTTGGCAGAGCAGATACAGATGCGTTCATGATGTGTGCTTCCTGGGCAGGCGGCGGGTTTTCCCGCGCGCTCAGCCCTACTGGGGTGTTCGACAATTGGCCAGACTGGCTGTGAGTTCATGCGTGCCACCGATGTGGGTCCGTTCGGAGGCGGCAGGCTGTCCCGAACGGCGGCTGATAAATCGCCAGGCAGTGCAAAGGTCGAAGCGGTAATAAGTGGCGTAGTTCATGTGTGCATTCCTCAAATAAGTCATTTTTGCAGGGGCTAAAAAAACAAAACCCCCGGTCGGGTAGCCGACCGGGGGTGAGAATTCTCTGGTAGGCGACCCCTTGAAAGTGGCCGCCGGATGGGTATCAGGCGCGCCAGTGGCTAAACCAATACCCAAAATAAAATCGTGCAGTCGAGTGTGCATTATGCGTGCACACAGCAGCAGCCTGGCACTGGGTAGCGACCTGCTTGCTAATGGCTGTGTGTACGTTATGCAACATGTGTGTTCTCCACTGAATGGTCAGGAGCTTACTCGAGAGCGGTAGCGCGATTCAATTAAAAATTGCTATCGGCATCATGTCTTTAAACCTGCGGCTTTGGCACCGTATCTGCGACAGAGCGAGGTGGATGAGCAGATAGTGCTACTCTGATTGCAGGTTCCTCGCTTGTACCTTAGAACAGTTGATCCGTTCAATCAGGTTTGTCTTTTTCACTACCTGTTGATTCGCTGATAGACGGAGCAATGATGCCGTCCTTCATTCCCAGAAGAACAGCCACCTTGTGGGCCTCTCCACGCTTCCCTTTTTTTCGGCCCGCGAGCACTTGATAGGTCGTTGCTGCGTCGACGCCGTGTTCTCGAGCGAACTCTTGAACAGATTTTCCTTGATGTTCAAGCCAGGCCTTGGCTTGTGCGGCAGTGCGGATTCCGGGCATAGTTCAAAACCGTTCAAAAAGGTTCAATTCCAGCGAATTATACCATCCTTATGGGTGTTTAAAATGGGATCTAGTATTCAAATGAGTGAAATCGGTTCGCGTTTGAGGCAAGAAAGAGAACGTCTTGGCCTTTCGCAGAAAGTTTTTGGTGAGATCGGAGGCGTTGAGGCCAATGCCCAAGGTAAGTATGAACATGGTGATCGTGCGCCAAAAGCCGATTATTTGTCACGTGTAGCGCAGCGGGGTGTAGACGTTTTTATATGTATTGACCGGTACACGTACCCCAACGCTGGTCGATAATTTGACTCAACTGGAAGAAAAAGTTTTGGTCAATTACCGGGGCCTTCATAAAGATGATCAGGATGCCATTCGCCAGTTGACTACCACCCTGGCGAAAGTGTCGGTTACTCAATCAGTGAGAAAGCTTCAAGAACCTAATGATGTATAAGTCGTTCTAAGTGAATCGTTTTTGTATTGTTCGACGAATGGGATTGAGCCACGCGAGAATGATAGAGAGGTCGACGCAACTATTTTTTGTTAAGGTAGGCGGCACCAACTTAGACGCAATTTGCGAGGTGTCGACTTGATTCGGGTTCTGGTGGTCGATGATCACGATCTTGTGCGTACGGGCATTACACGAATGCTGTCGGATATCGATGGTCTGCAGGTCGTCGGTCAAGCCGAGTCTGGCGAAGAGGCACTCGCCAAGGCGCGCGAGTTGAAACCGGATGTCGTCCTGATGGATGTCAAAATGCCCGGAATTGGTGGCCTGGAAGCGACGCGCAAAATGATGCGCAGCCATCCGGACATCAAAGTCGTCGCGGTAACAGTGTGTGAAGAGGACCCGTTCCCGACGCGTTTGTTGCAGGCAGGCGCTGCGGGTTATATGACCAAAGGGGCTGGTTTGGCCGAAATGGTTCAGGCCATTCGCCTGGTGTTTGCCGGGCAGCGCTATATCAGCCCGCAAGTGGCTCAGCAGCTGGCGCTCAAGTCTTTCCAGCCTGCCAGTGATTCTCCTTTTGATGCCTTGTCTGAACGCGAGATCCAGATCGCGTTGATGATTGTCGGCTGTCAAAAGGTCCAGGTCATTTCCGACAAGCTTTGCCTGTCGCCCAAAACAGTCAACACCTACCGCTATCGCATTTATGAAAAACTCTCGGTCAAAAGTGATGTTGAACTGGCCTTGCTGGCCGTTCGTCATGGCATGGTTGATGCTGGCTGACGATGACTGACGTGTTTGATTCCAGTGCATTTCTGTCGACGTGTAGCGGCAGGCCCGGCGTGTATCGCATGTTCGACAGTGAGGCGCGCCTGCTTTATGTGGGCAAAGCCAAGAACCTGAAAAAACGCCTGGCCAGCTATTTCCGCAAAACCGGGCTGGCGCCTAAAACAGCGGCGCTGGTTAGCCGTATCGCGCAAATCGAAACCACGATCACCGCCAACGAAACCGAAGCGTTGCTGCTTGAGCAGACGCTGATCAAGGAATGGCGCCCGCCGTACAACATTCTGCTGCGCGACGATAAGTCTTATCCGTATGTGTTTCTGTCGGATGGTCAATACCCGCGCCTGAGCATTCATCGCGGTGCCAAGAAGCAGAAGGGCAAGTATTTCGGGCCTTACCCCAGCGCGGGGGCGATCCGTGAAAGTTTGAGCCTGTTGCAAAAAACCTTCATGGTCCGTCAATGCGAAGACAGCTATTTCAAGAACCGCACCCGGCCGTGCTTGCAGTACCAGATAAAGCGTTGCAAGGGACCGTGTGTCGGTCTGGTTGAGCCAGAGGTCTATGCCCAGGATGTGCGCCACTCGGTGATGTTCCTTGAGGGGCGCAGCAGTGCGTTGACGGAAGAACTCGGTAACGAGATGGAGCTGGCCGCCAGCACTCTCGATTTTGAGCGGGCAGCCGAAATACGCGATCAAATCTCGTTATTACGTCGGGTTCAGGACCAGCAAAGCATGGAAGGTGGCACCGGCGATGTGGATATCGTCGCGGCTTTCGTCAACCCTGGCGGTGCCTGCGTGCATTTGATCAATGTGCGCGGTGGTCGCGTGCTGGGCAGCAAAAACTTCTTCCCGCAGGTGGGGATCGAGGAGGAGGTGGCCGAAGTCATGGCCGCGTTCCTCGGGCAGTACTACATCAGCAGCCCCGAGCGCGATTTGCCGAGCGAGTTGATCGTTAACGTCGAACACGAGAGCTTTGCGGCTATCAGCGAAGCGATTGAAGCCCTGCGCGGGCGCGAGATGGCCATCAGTTATCGTGTGCGCGGTACCCGTGCGCGCTGGCAGCAATTGGCTGTGACCAACGCTGAGCAGGCGTTGAGCGCACGCCTGGCCAACCGCCTGCATGTTGCCGCGCGCTTTGAAGCGCTGGCGCAAGTCTTGAAGCTCGATGAAATCCCCCAGCGGTTGGAATGCTACGACATCAGCCACTCCAGCGGTGAAGCCACCGTTGCCTCTTGCGTGGTGTTTGGCCCGGAAGGCCCGATCAAATCCGACTACCGGCGTTTTAATATCGAAGGTGTGACCCCGGGCGATGACTATGCCGCCATGCATCAGGCCTTGATGCGCCGTTTTAGTCGGCTTAAGGAAGGCGAGGGCAAGCTGCCCGATATCCTCCTGGTCGACGGGGGCAAGGGGCAGCTTTCGATGGCTCGTGACGTGCTCAATGAGCTGGCCGTACCGGACCTGATTTTGCTCGGCGTGGCTAAAGGCACGACGCGCAAGGCGGGCTTTGAAACCCTGTACCTGAACGATGCAGCCCATGAATTCACCTTGAAAGGTGATTCGCCGGCGCTACATTTGATCCAGCAGATCCGCGACGAGGCCCACCGTTTTGCCATTACCGGGCACCGTGCGCGACGTGGTAAAACCCGTAACACCTCTACCCTGGAAGGGATTGCGGGGGTGGGGCCAACCCGTCGCCGTGACCTGCTGAAACATTTTGGTGGATTACAAGAGCTGTCTCGTGCCAGCATCGAAGAAATTGCCAAAGCACCCGGTATCAGTAAAAAGCTCGCTGAGTTGATTTATGCAAACCTGCACAGCGAGTAGAATGCTCCCTCACCTCGTAGCCAGTTGTGCCGATGAATATCCCTAATTTGATCACCGTTCTACGCGTTCTTCTGATTCCGTTCTTTATTCTGTTGTTTTACCTCCCGTACAGCTGGAGTTATGCCGCTGCAAGCTCTGTGTTCGCTTTTGCCGCGGCAACGGACTGGCTGGATGGTTATCTGGCCCGCCGACTGGAACAAAGCACACCGTTCGGCGCCTTTCTGGACCCGGTTGCCGACAAATTGATGGTGGCGGTCGCGCTGGTGTTGCTGGTGCAAGAACATCACAACTTCTGGCTGACCTTGCCGGCAGCGGTGATCATAGGCCGTGAAATTGTCATCTCGGCCTTGCGCGAGTGGATGGCAGAGCTGGGCGCGCGCGCCCAGGTTGCCGTGTCGAACATGGGTAAATGGAAAACAGCGGCGCAAATGCTGGCGTTGGTCATCTTGCTGGCTAACCCGTCAGACTTCAGTTTCTGGGTCCTGATTGGCTATGGGTTACTGATGGT
This sequence comes from Pseudomonas sp. PS01297, assembly GCF_029959305.1. NCBI lineage: Bacteria > Pseudomonadati > Pseudomonadota > Gammaproteobacteria > Pseudomonadales > Pseudomonadaceae > Pseudomonas > Pseudomonas sp. PS01297. The sequence goes on along the minus strand of NZ_JASCPQ010000003.1, from coordinate 110,403 downwards.
CGCGGCGGGGTTGACGCTGTGGTCGATGGTTCAATACTTGCGGGCTGCCTGGCCGCATTTGAAGACCACCTCGACAAAATAAATAAAACTTTTTGAATCAAGGGGTTGACGCATTCTTGGAAACCTATAGAATGCGCAACACCAAAACGCGGGAATAGCTCAGTTGGTAGAGCACGACCTTGCCAAGGTCGGGGTCGCGAGTTCGAGTCTCGTTTCCCGCTCCAAATAAAGATTTACAGAGTTCAACTGAAGTCTGTGAATCGTTGAAAAAAGGACCTTCGGGTCCTTTTTTCGTTTCTGCGCACCTACTAAAACCATCGTTGTCGGGTGTGCTCTATCCTCCCTGGCCTTTGCGCCAGTACTCTATTCCATCCTTAAATTCCATAATGTTTGGAATTTATCCCGCATTATCTTTCTCCTAATCTTGACTACAGTGACCGTTCTACTGATTGGGCGTTGGCATCCAATCCCTAGGCATGCATCTTTAAGAGGTCACTGGTATGGACATTAAACTCAAGGCACTGCTGGATCGCGAAGAGATTCGCGCACTCCGCACGCTTTACGCACACCATCTGGACAGCAACAATATCGCGGCACTGGACCAGGTTTTTTCGGCAGACGCCGTGGTGCAAGTCACGGTCGGCAACATGCATGGCATCGACGCCATACGGGCTGGCCTGGCTGAGGCTTTCACGCTGTTCGATCGGGACAAGCAAGGGAGTTATCCCTTTATGCATGCCATTGTGAACCACTGGATCCAGCTGACCGGGCCCGATACGGCGCAAGGTCGCTGCTACTTGATTGATTTTGAAACGGCTTCGAAACCCGATCCAAACCCGTTGCTGTTGCTTGGCCTGTATGCCGATCAGTATCAGCGAATCGACGGGGAGTGGCGCATCACCCATACCCGCCTTGAGGTGGTCTGGCCTGAGCGTAATGCCCGTGAATAAGCCACGATCAAGCTGACAGGCGAGCGATCCCTCTCTGAAAGCAACCCCAGGCCCTGGAGCCTCTAAATGTCTGCAAACCCTTTTGACGGTATTCGCGAGTTTGTGTCTGCCGCTCAGTCACTAAGCTTCACGGCTGCCGCGCTTGAGTTGGGTGTGACCAGTTCGGCGGTGGGCAAAAGTGTCACGCGCCTTGAGGCGCGTTTAGGGGTGAAGCTGCTGCATCGCACCACCCGGCGCCTGGTGCTGACCGCTGAAGGCGAGGCGTATCTGGCCAGTTGCCTGCGGGTGATGGATGAGCTGGCCGAAACGCAGGGCTTTTTGACCACTGGCCAGCAAGCGCCTGTTGGCCGGCTGCGCATCGATCTTCCTGCAGCCTTTGGCCGTCGACATATTTTGCCGACGCTGATCGACATGGCGGTGCGTTATCAGCAGCTCGATCTGTCCGTCAGCTTCAGTGAGCGGCTGGTAGATATCGTCAACGAGGGTGTCGACCTGGTGGTCAGAATCGGTGTGTTGAAAGATGACGCCGATATAGTTGCCCGCAAGTTGGGCAGCCAAAGCCTGCTGATTTGTGCGACCCCGGCCTATCTACAAGCGCATGGCACACCCCGGGCACCCGATGATCTGCTGCATCACGATTGCATTGTCGGCTGGCGTAATGGCACCCGCAAAACCTGGATGTTGAATGACGAAAAGGGGCAAACCCATGAACATGAGGTGCGGGTCAAGCATGAGGTCGGTGATGGGGAGATGTTATTAAACTTGACCCTTGCCGGGGGCGGCCTGGCACAACTGCCCACTTGGCTGGTGCAAACGCCTGTTGAACAGGGCCTGTTGGTCCCGGTGCTTGAGGCTTATGCCGGGGCTGAAATGCCGATAAACGTGATTTGGCCACGGACGCGTTACCTGCAACCCAAGGTCCGTATGGTCGTGGATGAACTGCTGGCACTGGCACAACGTGATGCGCTGATTTTTAGACCGGATTTGGGCCCTGCTGCTGTTTAAAACAGTGATCTGAAGCGCCCCGGTCGGGCGCTTCAAGTGAGTACGGTTACTGGACTGGCGTATAAAACGGGTAGTCGACGTAGCCTTTTTCGCCGCTGTTGCCGTAGAACGTTGAGCGATCAGGCAGCGCAATCGGCCAGTCGTTTTTCATCCGTTCAACCAGGTCCGGGTTTGCTATAAAGGGGCGGCCAAATGCGACCAGATCCAGCTCACCTGACGCCAGCGCCGCCTCGGCCGATTCGCGATCAAAGCCACCGGCGGCAATCAAGGTGCCTTGGTACGAATCGCGAAAGGTCTGGGCAAAACCTTCGGGCATGCGTTCGGCGCCAATGGTCAATTGATCGCTCAGGTGAACGTAGGCAATGCGCCGATTTTGCAGTTCGCGCGCGACGGCGACCCAGGTCTCGGCCTCATCATCAAAGGGCGCCATATCAAACAGCCGGCCAAAGGGAGAAACCCGCACCCCCACCTTGCTGCGACCGATTGCATCGGCGACCGCATCCAGGGTTTCCAGTAGCAGGCGAATGCGATTTTCAATGGAGCCGCCATAGCGGTCCGTACGGTCGTTGACCGTTGGATTGATAAATTGCTCAAACAGATAGCCATTGGCGCCATGGATCTCCACCCCGTCAAAACCCGCTTCAACCGCTCTGCGGGCAGCCAGGACAAAGTCGTGCTTGAGCGCTTCGACTTCTTCGGTCGACAACGCACGGGGAGGGCTGGCTTGAATCGGTCCGGGCTGACCGTCTTGGTCGTAGGCATAGGCCAGCGAATTGGCCGCCGACTTATTGCTGGAGGACACCGGGGCGCCGCCATCGGGTTGCAAGGTGGTGTGCGATACCCGGCCCACGTGCCAAAGTTGGGCGAAGATCTTGCCGCCGTCTTCATGCACGGCGCGGGTGACGTTTTTCCAGCCTTCAACTTGCTCTTGGGTGTAAAGGCCGGGGTTGAACAAATAGCCGCGGCCCTGCACGGAAACCGGAACCCCTTCGCTGATGATCAGCCCTGCACTTGCCCGCTGGCGGTAATAGAGCACCGTCAGCGCGTCAGGCACGGTGGTCAAGGCGCGTGCGCGAGTCATGGGCGCCATCACGACACGGTTCTTCAGTTCTATGCCCGACAGCGTGTAGGGAGAAAACAGAATGCTCATTAGGGGACCTCTGAAGTGGAGCGCTCCATGGCGCTGATCAAGGCCAATATACGGCGCCAAGCCCTTCAGATAATCGTCTGCACATTCCAAACATTCAGGCGCCGGGTTCCACAATCAACTGTGGCTGCGCGATTGTCACAAACCGAAATAATTAAGAAGCTTAAGCTAATAATTAAATAGTATTTATTTTTGTTTTTTAAGATCGTTTAGCTTTATGCCTCTCTACAGCGTCGGGCATTTAGTCCGGCGCTTTTTGCATCAGGCTAACTGTTCTCAGGTCATGCGCTGACGCTCAACTTTTGCAGCCTGTGGGCGAACCAGATGCCCGTTTTCAAGCAGCGTTTGTCAGGAGCACCTGTGACAGTCATTCACCTTCCATTGGCGGCGGAGCGAACTCCATCGCCACAAAGGCCTCTTCAAGTGCCCACCGAATTCGCCAGCAAGGGCGATGTGGTGCTTGAGTTTCGGAGCGTCACCAAAACCTACTCGGGGAAAAAAGCCGCCCCTGAATTACTGGCCGTCAGCGACGTCAGCTTGCAAGTTCGGCGCGGTGAAGTCTTGTGCCTGATGGGCACTTCAGGCAGCGGCAAGTCAACGTTGTTGCGCCATATCAACCGCCTGATCGAGCCCACCAGCGGTGACGTGTTGATTGACGGTCAAGCCATCAGCGGGCTGAACGACAAAGGCTTGCGGGATTTGCGCTCGCGCCGTATTGGCATGGTCTTTCAGCACTTTGGCCTGTTACCCCATCGTACGGTGCTGGATAACGTCGCGCTGCCGCTGGAGTTGCGTGGCGAACCCGAGCCGGTTCGTCATGCCGCTGCCACCTTGCAGTTACAGGCGGTGGGGTTGCAGGGGTGGGGGGAGCACTATCCCCACGAGCTTTCCGGGGGCATGCAGCAACGGGTCGGCCTGGCCCGGGCCTTGGTGACAGAGCCAGACATCCTGCTGATGGACGAGCCTTTCAGTGCGCTGGATCCGACTATCCGCCGCGACCTGCAAAATCACTTTCTGGCGCTGGCGCACGAGCGCGGCATCACCACCTTGCTCGTCACCCATGACCCGGCAGAAGCCCTGCGCCTCGCGGATCGCATCGCCGTGCTGCGCCATGGTCGTTTAGTGCAAGTGGGGACCCCTGAGGCGTTGCTCGAACACCCCGCTGATGCCGAAGTTGCCGACTTTTTCCGTGATTCCCTGCCCGCGCCTTCGGTCGCGCAAAAGGCTGCCAGTGTCAGCCTCCAGGCGCCAGGCAATGAGCCTCAGGCGTCACCGGGTGCGCCAGGTTTGCGGGGCTGGCAAGCCCTGTTACTGGGGCCGGCAGCGCAGGCCGACCGCGGCAAAGGCGGTTTGTTCTGGCTGGCGTTTGCCGCTGAACTGGCAGCCCTGGCTACGTTCGGCCAAGGCATTCTCAGCGCATCGTGGCTTGCGGTGTTGGCGGCGGTAGTGGTGTTCGCTGCCAGCCGATTCACTGCGCTGTCTGTCAGCCGCCAACCCGTGCGGCGCAATGCGTCGGGGTGGGGGTTACCGCTGGCCGTGCTGCTGGTCAGTCAGGCGTTGGTGATCTGGCGTGTCTTTACCCCGGACACGGCCAACGCGTTGTTTGAGTTCCCGGCGAACCGGCAGCTGTTATTGCTGGCAGCCGACAGCATCGACCAATTCATTGGCTGGTCCCAGGTGGCGTTCGAAGGGGCGTTTGTCGGCGTGATCGTTGCTGTGCGCACCGTTATCGAGGGCATAGAGAACGTCTTGGGTTGGTTGCCATGGTCCGTCTCGGCACTGGCGTTGGTGTTGCTGGCCTGGCGTTCGGCGGGGTTGAGGCTGGCCCTGACCAGCAGCGTGGCGCTGCTCTACATCGGGCTGTTCGGCTTTTGGGAACGCACCATCTCCACGCTGGCGCTGGTGGGTTCATCGGTCTTGATTGCCTTGGTCATCGGCGTGCCCACCGGCATTGTGCTGGCGAAACGGGCGCGGATACGCCGTGTGGTCACACCGTTACTGGATGCCATGCAGACGCTGCCCACGTTTGTGTATCTGATTCCTGCCGTGGCGTTCTTCTCTGTGGGCAAGACGCCTGCGGTCATTGCCACGGTCATTTTTGCCCTGGCACCGATGATCCGCCTGACGTCGCTGGGTATCCAGGAAGTGCCCAAGGATGCCGTCGAGGCTGCTGTCGCCCACGGTGCCAGCCCTTGGCAAACCCTGGTCAAAGTGCAATTGCCGCTGGCACGCCGTTCGCTGCTGCTGGGGATTAACCAGACCATTGTCATGAGCTTGTCGATGGTGGTGGTCGCTGCGCTGATTGGCGCGGGCGGGCTGGGCTACGACGTGATGACGGCGCTGCGCAACATCAAGGGCGGCGAGGGCATCCTCGCGGGGGTGGCGATTGTTCTGTGTGCATTAATTCCGGATCGAATCATTCAATCGAGCTTGCGCAAGCAAGATCGCGCGCACCATTAACTGTGAGACTTATCGTGAAGACACCTCTGTTGCGTTCATTGGGAGCAGCCGCGCTGCTGGCCTCCCTGATTCTTCCGGCCAGCGCATTCGCCAAAGAAAAAATTGTCATTGGTGAGCAGAACTGGACCGGTGCCATTGCTATTCAGAATATCCTCGGCGAGGTGATCAAAAGTCGCCTCGATGGCGATGTCTCGTACCTGGCCGGTGACGTTCCGGTACTGTTCAGCGCTGCCGCCAAAGGCGATGGCTCGGTGGACGTGCTGACGGATATCTGGCTGCCGAACCAGTCGGCGGCCTGGGCCAAATATGTCACGGGCGGCACTCGCTCACTGGTGCCGAACCTCAAGCCTTATGCGGGTGAGCAAGGCTTTTATATTCCGGGGTATTTGCAGGACAAATACGGCGTTAAATCCGTCTACGACCTGAAAAAACCTGAAATCGCCAAGCTCTTCGAACCGCTGGGTGGCGGCAAGGCTCAATTGTTGGTCGGGCCGGCGGGTTGGGAGTCGACCTACATTGGTGAAATCAAGGCCAAGGATTACGGTTTTGCAGACAAGTTCGAGTCTGTGTCCACCGAAGCCTCCGTGACTTACGCCAAGCTGGCTGCGGCTTATAAGGCGGGGCGCGGCGTGGTCTTTTACGCCTACACCCCGGACTGGATCTTCTCGGCCTTTGACCTGCGCCGCCTGCAAGAGCCTGCGTTCGATGGCTATGCCCAGGACAACAAAAAGGGTGACCCGCTGTACAAAGCTGACGGCTGCTGGAAGTTCATCAGCCCGACAGTTGACCCTGACTGGCTGAACAAAAGCCAGATCACCTGCGCTTATCCGGACGCAAAAGTGCATATCCTGGCATCAACCGCCTTGCAGAAACGCGCGCCAAAAATTGCCGAGTTCCTGCGTAATGTAGCCATTGACCCGGCGCAGTTGAATGACCTGATCCTGAAGATCGAAAAGCAAAAAGTACCCGCTGACGTGGCGGCCAAGGAATGGATCAAGGCCAACCCTGCCACGGTTGATCAGTGGTTGGCAGCCCCGGCACCTACCGTGAGTGCCAACCCATGAGTCATGCCTCCTTGCGTTTGCTGGATGGTGGCATGGGCCGCGAATTGCAGCGGAACGGGGCACCGTTTCGCCAACCGGAGTGGTCAGCGCTCGCGCTGATCGAGGCACCCGAGTATGTGTTTGAGGCTCATCGCGCGTTTATTGCGGCCGGTGCCCGGATCATCACGACTAACAGTTATGCGGTTGTGCCATTTCACATCGGCGATGAGCGCTTTACCCAGCAAGGGCTAACATTGGCGGGGCGTGCGGGGGCGCTCGCCCGCCAGGCCGCATCCGCCAGTAACGAGCCGGTCACGGTGGCCGGCTCGTTGCCGCCAGCCTTGGGCTCTTATCGACCAGACTTGTTTGACCATCAGCGTTCGGTGGCGATTCATCGGCAGTTGATCGCGGGTCTTGAGGCCCATGTCGATGTCTGGCTGGCGGAAACTCAAAGCTCCATCGCTGAAGTCCGCGCGGTGGTTGAAGCTCTGGATAACAATCCGAAACCGCTTTGGCTGTCGTTTACCTTGCTGGACGAGGTCGGTGAGCCATCACGCTTGCGCTCGACTGAAGCGGTCGCCGACGCTGTACGGGCGGCCATCGAGTTGGGCGCAAAGGCGGTGCTGTTTAACTGCAGCCAGCCGGAAGTTATGGGCGCTGCGCTGGCGCAAGCGCGGGAGGTGCTTGAACAACTCGGTCAAACCCTGGAGTTGGGGGTTTACGCCAATGCCTTTCCACCTGTGAACAGCGAAGCCAAAGCCAATAGCACGCTGCTTGAAATCAGACGTGATCTTGACCCTGAGGCTTACTTGAGTTGGTCGAGAACCTGGGTGGCGGCCGGTGCCAGCATCGTGGGTGGATGCTGCGGAATAGGGCCTGAGCACATCGCGCAGTTGCATTCGAGTTTATTGCCAGAAAAAGAGAAGGGGGACGCATGACTGATTTTAATGAAGAGGCACTGGTTGAACAGGCGACCTTTGGCGCCGGTTGTTTTTGGGGGGCTGAGGCGTCGTTCCAGGCATTGCCTGGAGTGATTGACAGCCGGGTGGGCTTTGCCCGCTTTGCCGAGGATGAGTCTGCGTTGATCGAGGTGGTACAGGTCGACTTCGATGCCCAGGTGATTACCTACGATCAACTGATTGCTCACTTCTGGACCGTGCACGATCCCGCCTCTGTGGACCGCCAAGGTGCAGATGTCGGTATCAAATACCGCTCAGCGCTGTTTTTCGGGTCTGAAGAGCAGGCGAAGGTCGCATCGGTTGCCAGGCAGGCGCTTGAGGCTTCGGGAAGGTTGAACCGACCCGTCGCGACGGTGATCGTGCCGTTGGTTGAGTTCGTGCTGGCCGATGAAGAGCATCAGCGATACCTCGAAAAACATGGCGGCAGCAGCTGTTCCATCTAATGGCTGCGCTGTGGCGTGAACGTATCAGTCGCATTCTGTGGCGGCTGATACAAAACCTGTGATATCGTCCCCGGCATCTTCCTGGAGCATGTCGGTCAATGGCGCGTCCACGTACATTCGATGAAGCAAAGGTTCTCAGCGCCGTTGTCGACGCCTTCTGGGTGCGTGGCTATGAAGGCACGTCTACCCGGGATCTGGTCAGGTGTACAGGCCTCAACCAGCCCAGTCTCTATAACGCGTTTGGCGACAAACGCTGCCTGTATCGTCGCGCCCTCACGCACTATCTGGAATGCAGTGTGCGTGAGCGGATCCGGCGCCTTGAAGGGCTGCCGGATGCCGGAACGGCCATCACTCTATTCTTCACAGAAGTCCTGGATCGTACGTTGAACGATCCGCTTCACCGTGGATGCCTGCTGGTGAACTCCGCGCTTGAGGCGCATACAGACGACGCGGACTTGCGCCAGGCCATCGCAGAAGAGTTCGAGACCATTCGCCGTTTTTTCGAAAGCCGTCTGCAGGCCTTTAGCCTGCAAGGTGACGGTGTCAGGGAGATTGATGCGAAGCAGGGAGCTCACCATTTACTGAGTCTGTTACTGGGGGTACGCGTTTTAGCGCGCCTCAACCCCGACCCCGCGTGCGTCACAGACGCGGTTGACCTTGCACTTAACAGCCTTGGGCTTACGCCTTTGGCGCTTGCGACGCTCACTAAAAGCCCCTGCACGGAGTCACCATGATCAAGTTCTACTATCACCCGTCTCCCAACCCTGCCAAGGTCGCGCTGTTCCTTGAGGAATCAGGCCTCGCGTATGAACTGGTGCCTGTTGATACCCGCAAGGGTGAGCAGCACGAGCCGGCGTTTCTCAAAATCAACCCCAACGCCAAGACGCCGGCATTGGTCGACGACGACAACATTGTGTTCGACAGCAACGCCATGCTGCTTTATCTGGCCGAGAAGACGGGGCAGTTCTTGCCTGCCGATAACCTTAAAGCCCGCGGTGAAATGTTGTCCTGGTTGATGTTCGTGGCCACCGGCATTGGCCCTTACTCGGGCCAGCATGTGCATTTCAAACACTTCGCCCCGGAGCCCAAAGATTACGCGGTTACCCGCTACACCTACGAAGCCTGGCGCCACTGGCAGATTCTTAACGATCGCCTGGCCAACCAGCCTTACATGCTGGGCAATGAATACACTTTGGTGGACATGGCCGTATGGGGCTGGGCCCGCGCGGTGCCTTTCATCCTGGGGGAGGATGCGTGGGAAAAACTGCCGCACGTCAAACGCCTGCTGGACGAGATCAATGCTCGCCCGGCCGCGCAACGTGCCGAAGCCCTGAAGACACAGCACACCTACAAAACTGAAATGGACGCTGCCGCTCGTAAAGCCATGTTTCCGCAGATTGCTGAGTAAAAACGTCAGTTGATGCGGTGAATACCGGGGAGGGAAAGTGCGCTTTCTGTCAGTGCCTTTCCCTCACCTTTGTCGCTGCCCAGGCACGAAGGCTGCATTTGATCGGCAAAGCAGATGGTGCGGTTACGCCCGTGTGCCTTGGCTTCATAAACTGCTGTATCGGCCTGTGCCAGTAGATGTTCAAGCAGTACTCCGGCTTCGTGGCCGTTCTGCGTCATGCTGGAAACACCGATGCTGACGGTGATGCTCTCACCGGCCACCTGGACCCGGGAAATATGCTGGTGTACCCGCTTGGCCGCGCGTGTTGCGCCTTCAAGGTCCGAGTTGGGCAACCACAGGGCGAACTCTTCGCCACCATGGCGAATGACGCTGTCCTGCGCACGGGCACTTTCTAACAGTCGTTGGGCCACGTTGCGCAACACATTGTCGCCCTCGGCATGGCCAAACCGGTCATTGATCTGCTTGAAAAAGTCGATGTCTATCAGTAACAAACTACTGACCGATTGACTGTTTGCGGTGAGCATCCACTGTTTGACATTGCGCGTGAGGGCGCGCCTGTTGCCCAAGTTGGTCAGTGGGTCCGTCAGGCTCAGGTGGGCGAACTTGTCTGCTTTGATTCTGGCTTCTTGCGCATACTCGCTCAGTTGAGCATTGGCATACTGCAGTTCAGTGTTCACTTCAGTCAGCTGCAAGGCGGTCTCTTGGGCATGTTGGCGTGCCTTGAGCAACTCGGCTTCAAAGCGTTGTCGCTCTTTGGCCACGAAAAACAGCCAGATCACCACCCGTTCGCTCTCGGTCTGACTGATCCGCGCGTTCGTCATCACCGGTAGCAGTTGCCCATTGGTGGTCAGCAATTGCAAGTACAGCTCGCTGAATTCACCATTTTTAAGCAGCATCGGCCAGGCATAGCTGTGCAGAAAAATACGCGAGGCGGGCGGGAAGTAACTGTCCATGTAATCGCAGTTTTCAGGCGCCACCAGTTGCCTGAAGTCCCGATTGGTATGCAGTACGTGACCATTACAGTTTGTGACTACTACCGGGCAGGGCAGCCGTTCAAGGTAAAACACAACTGTCGCTCCCTGACAGATAGTGACGTATAGCCGAAGCCACCAGGTGCGGGTGACTCATGTGGGCGCAATGCCCGGTGACGTCCAGAACTTGCAGGACGCTGTGTTTCAGATGTTCGTTCAGGTACTCCCCGACGGGAAGGGGCACCAGCGTATCGCGGCGATGTTGCAGTATGAGGCTGGGTGTTGTGCAACGGCCCAGCGCTTGGCGAATGTCAGAGAAGAAAGTGGCCTGGGCGAATTGCCGCGCCATGACCGGGTCTGTTGAGCAGAAACTGCCTGCCAACTGAGCCGTGATCGGCGGATCTGCCTGTGAGCCAGCCACCACGGGGGCAAAGTACTCTGCCCAACCGATGTAGTTCTGATCCATGAGGGCCAGTAACGCTTCGAGGTCTGCTCGTTCGAAGCCGCCACTATACGCGGGTGGATCGTTCAGGAAACAGGGCGAAGGCCCCACCAGGACCATTTGTGAGAAAAGGTCAGGGCGTTGGATCGACGCCAGGATGCCGATGCTGCAACTGACGGAGTGCCCGACGAAGATCACGTCTTTGGACAGGCCCAAAGCGTCGCACACCTCGATCAGGTCTTGCGCATAACCGGCCAGCGAGCTGTACCTGAACGCATCAAATGCCCGTGCATCCGAGCTGCCGCTGCCCACATAGTCGAATAATATTTGCCGGTGGGTGGCGGCAAACTCCGGCGTGAGGAGGTGCCACATGTCCTGATTACAGCCAAATCCATGGGCGTAAAGGATGACCGGTGCATCGGGGTTAGCGTGGGGCAATTGCTTAACGTTGTTGCGCTGGATGATACCCACTTCTGCAACACCTCTGTTAAGGGGGCGGTGATCAGAGGCCACAACACAGTCCAAGGTTTGTGTCGACAAGATGGCGTCAGTAGCGCGTCAGTATAACGAGGGTGATGGCAAAACGGCATCCTTGGCAGGGGTGCCCATGAGATCAACACATCGCAGCCTGCAACTTTGCTTGCAGACTGCGTGAGGGGGCGCTCTATAAAGCGGCTGTGCGCAAGGCGTGTTTTTTCTCCGGGCCCGGCACGTCGTGCAGGGATATGCGCGAAGTTTCTGGTAGCGCCAAGCCGCCTGCCAGGGCGAGTACCGCAACGGCCATCAGGTAAAACGCTGGCGACAGGTTACTGCCAGTGGTGCTGATGAGCCAGGTGGCTACCAGCGGTGCGGTGCCGCCAAACAAGGTGTAGGCCATGTTGTAGGTGATGGCCGAGGCGGTGTAGCGGGTGCGGGTCGGGAAGGTTTCCGAGAGCAGGGCGGCGGTCACCACGCCACACAGCACCGCGCCAATCGCCAGCAGCATGACCCCGATGACAGATGCGCCGAACCCGCCGGAACTGGCCATCAGGAACGACGGGTACACGGCGACGATCAGCAGCGCGCAGGCGGTCATGACCGTGGCCCGACGCCCCACCCGGTCGGAATACAGCCCGGCCAGCGGGCAGATGGCGGCAGCGAAAATCAGGGCAATCAACGACACCAGCAAGGCCATGGCACGGCTCAGGCCGCCAGCCACTTGCAGGTAGGTGGCAAAGTAGGTGGTGAACATATAGAACGACAACGCCGTCAGCGACACAAAAGCGCCCAGGCAGCAGATGGCAGCGCCATGGTTGCGCAAGGTTTCTTTGAGTGGCGAATGGGCGACGTCGTGTTCTTCGGTGACCGCCTGGAACGCCGGGGTTTCATCCAGTTTGTTACGCATGTACAGGCCGACCAACCCCAGTGGCGCGGCAATCAGAAACGGCACGCGCCAGCCCCAACTGCTCATGGCTTCTGCCGACAACGAAGCCTCAAGGGCATAAGCCGCAACGGCCGCTGCGGCGAAGGCGGAGAACGTCGATACCGGCACAAAGCTGCCGTACCAGGCCCGTTTATGGTCCGGCGCGTGCTCCATCAAATAAGCGCACGCGCCTGCGTATTCGCCGCCCGCTGAAAAGCCCTGGGCGCAACGGATCAGCGTCAACAGAATCGGCGCCATTACCCCGATCGCCGCATAGGTGGGCAGCACGCCGATCAGGGTGGTCGCCGCGGCCATCAGCAAAATGGTCATGGCCAGGGTTCGCTTGCGGCCGATGCGGTCGCCGAGCATGCCGAAAATCACCCCGCCCAGCGGGCGAAAGGCAAAGGCAACCGCGAACACGGCAAAGGTTTTGAGCAGCGCCGCGCTGGCGTCTTCACTGGGGAAGAACTGCTGGGCGATGGTGGTTGCGAGAAAGCCATACACCGCGAAATCAAACCACTCGACAAAGTTGCCGATCGAGGCCGCGACAATCACTTTTCTCAGCGTTTTAGGGCTGACGTGCCCGGGTGTGGTGCTGGTCATATGAGCCTCGATAATGGATCCGTGATCGATCGATTATCGGGGCAGCCCTGAGGGGGGAACGCTTCAAAAGTGCCCTCGACGTATTCAGGAGCGACGCTGGTCTTTGTCAGTTTGTGTCAAAAAAATAGTGATCAAGGCGCGGATCACGGCGGGCAACGCTTCCAGATCGCGGACCAGGATGCTGCGCTCACGTACGCGCCAGGGTTCGTCGAGCTCGACGATATGCAAGCCCATGGTGTGCTGATGACGCCGGGCCGAGGATTCCGGCAGGATCGCCAGGCCGACTCCGGCTTCAACCATGCGGCACATGGCCTCGAAGCTGTAGACCTTGATGCGCATGTTCAACGTCTGGCCGCTCAGGGCGACTTGTTCATTCAAAAAGCGCAGCAGCGTGGTGCCTTCATGCAAGCCGATGTGGGGATAGGCCAAGGTCTCGGTCAATTTGACCTTTTTGCGTGTGGCCAGTGGATGGTCGAGCGGAGTGACCAGAATCAATTGGTCGGTGCTGAAATGGATGACCTGCAAGCCATCTGCCTTGATCGGGCCAGCGATGATGCCCAAATCGGTGGAGCCGTCCATCACGCCGCGCACGATGTCACGGCTGAGCCGCTCCTGAAGGTCGACGGTAACGCCCGGTCGTTCAGCGAGAAACCCGGCAAGAATTTCCGGCAAGAATTCGGTCGCAGCCGTGGTGTTGGCAAAGATCTTGATATGCCCGCTGGCTTCGGCGCCGTACTCGGTGAACTCGTTTTTCATGTAGTCCACCTGGCGCATGATCACCCGCGCATGGTGCAAAAACAGCTTGCCTGCGGGCGTCAATTCTACGCCCCGGCTGTCACGGTACAACAGGCGGCTGGCCAGGCTTTCTTCCAGGCTTTTGATGCGCGCACTGGCCGCAGCAGGGGACATGAACGCCTTGCGTGCGCCTTGGGTCATGCTGGGGGATTCGGCGATTTGAATGAACAGGCGCAGGTCGACTAAATCGAAGTGCATGGCAGATTTCCGCTGGGTGTGAGTGCTGGCCTACAACATTGGCGTTAAGCAAATCCGAACGCCCCCTTACGAAATCGCAGATTCACAGATCGCCGGGCTTTTAGCAATCTTGGCTAAAACAACAAGCCACGGGACATTACCGATGAGCGATAACGCACTGTCCACCTGGATCGGTCGTACTGAAGAGATCCACGATCACATCAGTCTCAACCTGGTCACCCGCATCGCCGCGACGTTGGGTGAGCGTGTGCCACACGCTGGCGAGCCTTTACCTGCGCTGTGGCAATGGTGCTTTTTCCAGCCTGCCGTTGAGTCGAGCGGCCTGGGCGGCGACGGGCATCCGGCCCGGGGTGGTTTTTTGCCCCCGGCGCACAATCGCAACCGCATGTGGGCGGGTGGGCGTTTTGAGTTTTACGCGCCACTGAAAGTGGGTGTCGACGCAACGCGGGTTTCCACCATCACCAACGTTCAGGAAAAACACGGCAAGACCGGTTCGCTGCTGTTTGTCACGGTCCAGCATGACTACCTGCAAGACGGTCAACTGGCGATCCGTGAAGAGCAGGACATCGTCTACCGCGAACCGACGCCGCCTAAATTGACCAGCGGTGAGCCCTTGCCTGCGGGCACTTGGCAGGAGTCTGTCGACCCTGATCCAACCCTGCTGTTCCGCTATTCCGCCGTCACCTTCAATGGTCACCGCATTCACTACGACTGGCCTTACGCGACGCAAACCGAGGGCTATCCGGGGTTGGTGGTGCATGGGCCGTTGATCGCCACGCTGGCACTGCGGGCATTTTGCCGCGCCAATCCGGATGCGCGTTTACGCGGTTTTACGTATCGCGGCCTGCGCCCATTGATCGCCCCGCAGCCCTTTGTTGTAGGCGGGCGTGTCAGCGCTCAGGGCAAGGCGCAAGTGTGGGCAGGCAATGCACAGGGCATCGCCCAGCAAGGCGAAGTGACCTTCGACTGACCGTGGCATTCAGCACAATAAATACAACAAGGACCTGAGATGAATCCGTATCTGAACGACGACTACAACGCCATTCGCGAGGGCGTGCGCGCCTTGTGCGCCGAGTTCCCGGCCGAGTACTGGCGCAAGATCGACGAAGAAAAGGGCTTTCCTGAAGCGTTTGTGGCCGCCATGACCGAGGCGGGCTGGTTGTCGGCAATGATCCCCGAAGCCTACGGCGGCTCGGGTTTGGGCCTGGCCGAAGCGTCGATCATTCTCGAAGAAGTGAACCACTGTGGCGGCAACTCCGGCACCGTGCATGGCCAGATGTACAACATGTTTACCTTGCTGCGCCATGGCAGCGAAGAGCAAAAAAGTCATTACTTGCCCAAACTGGCCAGCGGCGAGTTGCGCTTGCAGTCCATGGGTGTGACCGAGCCCACCACCGGCACCGACACCACCAAGATCAAGACCACCGCCGTGCGCCGTGGCGATAAATATGTGATCAACGGGCAGAAGGTCTGGATCTCGCGGATTCAGCACTCGGACCTGATGATCTTGCTGGCGCGCACCACGGCGCTGGCTGAGGTCGAGAGAAAGGCCGATGGCATGTCGATTTTCCTTGTCGACTTGCGCGAAGCCATCGGCAACGGCCTGACCGTGCAACCGATTGCCAACATGGTCAATCACGAAACCAACGAGCTGTTTTTCGACAACCTGGAAATCCCTGCCAGCAGCCTGATTGGCGAAGAGGGCAAAGGCTTTCGCTACATTCTCGACGGCCTTAATGCCGAACGTACGCTGATCGCCGCCGAGTGCATCGGTGATGGCCGCTGGTTCAACGAAAAGTCTGCGCAGTACGCCCGTGATCGCGTGGTGTTTGGCCGTCCGATTGGCCAGAACCAGGGTGTGCAGTTCCCGATTGCCGAAGCCCATATCGAGCTGGAAGCTGCGGACCTGATGCGCTGGCGTGCCTGCGACGAGTACGACAACGGGCGCAACGCGGGGGCGGCGGCGAACATGGCCAAGTACCTCGCGGCCAAGGCCAGTTGGGAGGCGGCCAACGCGTGCCTGCAAACCCATGGCGGCTTCGGTTTTGCCAACGAATACGACGTTGAGCGCAAGTTCCGCGAGACCCGCCTGTACCAGGTGGCGCCTATTTCGACCAACCTGATCTTGTCTTACGTGGCTGAGCATTTGCTCGAAATGCCGCGTTCATTCTGAGCACGATCTTTCGTCTTTCATGGGGAACGCTGCATGAGTCAGCACACGCAAGCGCTTACAGAATTTTTGGCCAATTTGCATCACACGCAGTTGCCTGAAGCCGTCATTGATCGCACCGAAGAATTGTTTCTCGACTGGCTGGGCTCGGCGCTGGCCAGCCAGGGCATGCACCCGATTCCGCTGTTCGAGCGCTATGCCGCAATAATGGGCCCTGCCAGCGGCCCTTCTGGCATTTTGGTCAACGGCAAAACCAGTTCTGCGTATTTCGCCGCATTGGTCAATGGCGCCAGCTCACACCTGGTTGAGCAGGATGACCTGCACAACAGTTCGGTGCTGCACCCGGCGACCGTGGTCTTCCCGGCAGTGCTGGCGGCGGCTCAGGCACTGGGTAAAACCGGGCGCGAATTGATCGTTGCGGCAGTGGCCGGGTATGAAGCGGGCATTCGCATCGGTGAGTTCCTCGGGCGCTCGCACTACCGCATCTTCCACACCACCGCCACGGTAGGCACGCTAGCGGCGGCGGTGGGTGTCGGCAAGTTGATGGACTTTACCCAGGAACAATTCACCCACGTACTCGGCACGGCCGGTACCCAGGCGGCAGGCTTGT
Organism: Pseudomonas sp. PS01297; assembly: GCF_029959305.1. NCBI lineage: Bacteria > Pseudomonadati > Pseudomonadota > Gammaproteobacteria > Pseudomonadales > Pseudomonadaceae > Pseudomonas > Pseudomonas sp. PS01297. The sequence continues at coordinate 93,797 of NZ_JASCPQ010000003.1, read as the reverse complement.
GGGAGTTCTTGCGTGACGCCGCAGACTCCAAACAATTGCACACCGCCAAAGCCGCTGCCGATGGCCTGCTGGCTGCTTACCTGACGGCTGAAGGGCTGAGCGGCGCACAGAACATTCTGGAAGGCGAGCAGGGCATGGCGGCCGGTATGTCCAGCGATGCGCAGCCAGGCAAGTTGTCAGACGGTTTGGGCACACGCTGGGCGCTGGTAGAAACCTCGTTCAAGTTTCACGCCTCGTGCCGACATACGCACCCGGCCGCCGATGCGCTGCTGGCGCTGATGCAGCGCGAGCGACTGAGCGCTGAGGACATCGCAGGGGTCACCACGCGCGTACATCAGGGCGCCATCGATGTTCTGGGCCGCGTGCAGGTGCCGCAGACCGTGCATCAGGCCAAGTTTTCCATGGGCACGGTGCTGGGTTTGATCGCTGTGTATGGCAAGGCCGGATTGCCGGAGTTTCATCAATACGCGCTGACCGATTCGCGGGTGAGCGATGTGCGCGACAAGGTGCGCATGGTGCTGGACGAGGAAGTCGACGGGGCGTATCCGCAACGCTGGCTGGGCCGGGTCGAGGTCACCACGTTGGCCGGTCAGACCTTGTACGGGCGCATCGACGAGCCCAAGGGCGATCCGGGCAATACCCTGAGCCGCGCTGAGCTGGAAGACAAATTTCGACGCCTGCTGGCGTTCTCCGGGGCACGCACTGACGAGCAGGCGACGGGCCTGATCGGGCTGGTCTGGAACCTGCGCGAACTCGATGACTTGAGCGCGTTGACGCGAACCACAACCTTTGCCGGGAGCGCAGCATGAACGACAACACCACCAAACCCCGCCCGCTGGACGGCATTACCGTGGTCAGCCTGGAGCATGCCATCGCTGCGCCGTTCTGTACCCGACAGTTGGCCGATCTGGGCGCACGGGTGATCAAGGTTGAACGCCCTGGCTCCGGTGACTTTGCCCGCGACTATGACGAGCGCGTCAATGGCCTGGCCTCACACTTTGTCTGGACCAATCGCTCCAAAGAGAGCCTGACCCTCAACGTCAAGCAAGACGAGGCCGGGCAGGTGCTCGACAAGCTGCTGAGCACGGCTGATGTGCTGGTGCAGAACCTTGCACCGGGCGCCGCGCAACGCATGGGGCTGTCGTTTGCTGACCTGCATGAGCGCTTCCCGAGGTTGATCGTCTGCGATATTTCCGGTTACGGCGAAGGAGGGCCTTACGAGCAGAAAAAAGCCTACGACCTGCTGATCCAGAGCGAGGGCGGATTTTTATCCGTGACCGGCGGGCCGGGTGAAAACGAGATGGCCAAGGCCGGCTGTTCGATCGCTGACATTGCCGCAGGCATGTATGCCTACACCGGCGTGCTCTCGGCACTGTTGCTGCGTGACAAGACCGGCGAGGGCAGCCGCGTCGATGTGTCGATGCTGGAAAGCCTGGTGGAGTGGATGGGCTACCCGCTGTATTACGCCTACGAAGGCGCGCCGCCACCGCCCAGAGCCGGTGCCGCCCACGCGACGATTTACCCCTACGGGCCGTTCCCCACAGGGGATGGCGGTACGGTGATGCTCGGCTTGCAGAACGAGCGTGAATGGCAGCAGTTTTGCGACAAGGTGTTGCTGCGACCTGACCTTGCACGCGACTCGCGCTTTAATGCCAATGCGCGACGTTCAGAGAACCGTGCCGAGTTGCGGGCCCTCATCGTTGAGACGTTTGCCCACATGACGGCTGAACAGGTGATTACACGGCTGGACACGGCGTTGATTGCCAACGCCCATGTCAACGACATGGCCGGGGTCTGGGCGCATCCACAACTGCAGGCGCGTGATCGCTGGCGTGAAGTGGACAGCCCGTCCGGCAAGTTGGCGGCGCTGCTGCCGCCGGGTCGTAACACGGCATTCGAGCCGCGTATGGATCCGGTGCCGGGTTTGGGCGAACACACCGACAGCGTGCTGGCGGAGTTGGGTTACAAGGCGCATGACATTCAGCGCCTACACGAACAAGGAGCGGTGTGAGGCTTGCGCCTCACACCTCCTGCATGGAGCAGTTCATGGACAGAAGTACTATTCGCTCGGCACTGTTTGTGCCGGCCACCCGGCCAGAGCGCATCGACAAAGCGCTGGGCAGTGGCGCCGATGCGGTCATCGTTGACCTTGAGGACGCCGTGGCGGAACACCTCAAGGTTGAAGCGCGCAGCAATCTGCAGGCTTATCTGGAGGCCAACCCACAGGCGCGTATTCTGGTGCGTATCAATGCGCCAGCGCATGAGCAGCAGGCCGCTGATCTGGCCTTATGTGCTCGCTACCCCGGCGTGGTCGCCGTGCTGCTGCCCAAGGCCGAAAGCGCTGAGCAGGTGGAGCGGGTGGCAGCTTGCGCCAAGCCGGTCTGGCCCATCATCGAGAGCGCCAAAGGCCTGCTTGAGTTGCCGGCCATTGCCCGCGCCAACGGGGTCGAGCGCTTGAGTTTTGGAGCGCTGGATCTGGGCCTCGACCTGGGCTTGATGAGTGGCACTGCTGGCGCCCAGCGCATGCTTGATCAGGCGCGCTACGCCATCGTCTTGCACAGCACCCTGGCGCATTTGTCGCCGCCGCTGGACAGCGTTTTCCCCGACATCAAAAACACTGAAGGCATGACATGCATGGCTGCCGATGCCCGGGACATGGGCTTTGGCGGCTTGCTGTGCATCCACCCCAGCCAGGTGGCACTGATTCACGCGGCCTTTATGCCCGGCCCTGAAGAGCTGGACTGGGCGCGCCGGGTGCTGGATGCGGTGGCGGCTGGCGGCGGGGTCTATGTGGTCGATGGGCAGATGGTTGACGCGCCCGTCATCGGGCATGCCCGACAGTTAATACATCGGGCCGGCGTGACGCCTGCCTGAGTCAAAAGCATCACCACGAAAAACTAAGCACGACCAAACAATAACAACAAGAGGTACATGCCCCATGTTTAAACACACCCTCAAGGCTTTGGCCTGCGCCCTGCCACTGTATGCCGGTCTGGCAAGTGCGGCAGATCCCATCAGTATCAAATTTGCCCACGTAGTTGCCGAACACACGCCCAAGGGGCAGGGCGCCCTGATGTTTAAAAAGCTGGCCGAAGAGCGCCTGCCTGGCCAGGTCAAGGTCGAGGTGTACCCGAACTCGTCCCTGTTTGGTGACGGCAAAGAGATGGAAGCGCTGTTGCTCGGCGACGTGCAGTTGCTGGCGCCATCGCTGGCCAAGTTTGAGCATTACTCCAAGCCGATCCAGATCTTCGACTTGCCATTTCTGTTCAACGACATCAATGCACTCGACCGCTTCCAGCAGAGCCCTGAAGGCCAGGGGCTGCTCAAGTCCATGGAAAGCAAGGGCATTACCGGCCTCGGTTACTGGCATAACGGCATGAAGCAATTGTCGGCCAACAAGGCGCTGTACGAGCCCAAGGATGCACGCGGCCTGAAGTTCCGGGTGCAAGCATCGGCGGTGCTGGATGAGCAGTTCAAGGCGTTGCGCGCGGCACCACGCAAGATGAGTTTTGCCGAGGTGTACCAAGGTCTGCAAACCGGGGTGGTCAACGGCACCGAGAACACCTGGTCGAACTATGAGAGCCAGAAGGTCAACGAGGTGCAGAAGTACTTCACTGAATCTGACCATGGCGCCATCGACTACATGGTGATCACCAACACCAAGTTCTGGAACAGCCTGCCTGAAGATGTACGCACGTCACTGGATCAGATCATGACTGAGGTCACGGTCGAGGTGAACAAGCAGGCCGAGGAGCTGAACCAGGCCTCCAGAAAAACCATCGTCGATTCGGGCACCAGCGAAGTCATCACCCTCACACCTGAGCAGCGCGAAGAGTGGCGTGAAGCCATGCGCCCGGTCTGGAAAAAATTCGAAAAAGACATCGGTGTCGACCTGATCAAGGCAGCGGAGCAATCCAACCAAAGCAGTTAAGACCTGAAGTGCCGCCGGTAATCGCATATGCGCTTGCCGGCGGCAGCGTCAATGGCGAAAGCGACAGCCTGCAAGGTCTGTCGCGCCTTGGCTTCATTGGTTTTAGTCGTCGCTTTGCGACCGCTCTTTCAAGGGGAGATTACCCATGCAGGCATTTTTTCGTGTCTGGAATCGTGTGGAAGAAGTACTGGTGGCATTCCTGCTTGCAGGCATGACCCTGGTGACGTTCTCCTACGTGGTCTTCAACAACCTTTACGGTGTTTTTTATTCTTTGGGCGACTCTTTACCCTTCGCCAACGACGCGATGCTCAGCATCGGCGACGGCATTCTGTATATCGCCCAGGAGATGACCTGGAGCGTGGCGCTGACCAAGGCCATGTTCGGCTGGTTGATCTTTGTCGGGCTGGCCTGGGGCGTGCGCATTGGCGCGCACATTGGTATCGATTTGCTGGTGCGTCAGTTCAGCCCTGAGAACCAGCGGCGTGTGGCGTTGCTTGCCTTGGTGATCTGCCTTGGCTATTGCGCACTCATGGCTTACTCCAGCGAGCAGTGGGTCGCCACGCTGTACGCCGTCGGCACCAGCGCCGAAGACCTTGACCGTTTCGGTATTCGCCAATGGCAGATCGTAATGATCGTACCGCTTGGTTTTACTCTGATGTTCCTGCGCTTTTTGCAGGTGTTCGTTCGTGTTGTGCAGGGCAAACAGCAAGGGCTGGGCTTGCACAGTGAAGTGGATGAGGCCGTGAAACTGGCTGAAAACGACACCTCGGAGAACGCCAAATGACTATCAGCTTCCTATTTGTCGCTCTGTTCGTGCTGATGTTTATCGGCATTCCGGTGGCGATTTCCCTGGGCTTGTCCGGGGCCATGACCATCCTGTTCTTCAGCAACGACTCGGTTCGTTCCCTGGCGATCAAGCTGTTCGAAACCAGCGAGCACTACACGCTGCTGGCCATTCCGTTCTTCCTGCTGTCTGGCGCCTTCATGACCAGCGGCGGTGTGGCCCGTCGCTTGATCGACTTCGCCAACGCCTGCGTGGGGCATATCAAGGGTGGCCTGGCGATTGCGGCGATCATGGCCTGCATGCTGTTTGCGGCGCTCAGCGGGTCTTCACCGGCAACTGTGGCCGCTGTGGGTTCTATCGTGATTGCCGGGATGGTGCGCTCTGGCTACAAACAGGAGTTTGCCGCCGGTATCGTGTGTAACGCCGGTACGTTGGGCATTCTGATTCCGCCGTCGATTGTCATGGTGGTTTACGCCACCGCGACCGAGACCTCGGTGGGCAAGCTGTTTATGGCCGGGGTGATCCCTGGGCTGTTGCTGGGTGTGGTGTTGATGATCACCATCTACATCCTTGCACGGGTTAAAAACATGCCCGCGCTGCCGCGAGCGTCGTTCAAGGAAATCGTCACCGCAGGTCGCAAAGCAGGCTGGGGCCTGATGCTGATCGTGATCATTCTGGGCGGTATTTATTCCGGCATGTTCACCCCAACCGAAGCCGCGGCCGTAGCAGCGGTGTATGCGGCCTTTGTGGCGATCTTCATCTACAAGGACATGACCTTTCGCGAATGCCCGAAGGTGATTGTCGAGGCGGGTAAGCTCAGCGTGGTGCTGATGTTTATCATCGCCAACGCCATGCTGTTTGCGCACGTGTTGACGACCGAGCAAATCCCGCAGTCGATCACCGCCTGGGTGGTTGAGCAGGGCTTTACACCGATTGAGTTCTTGTTGGTGGTCAACGTCGTGTTGCTGGTGGCGGGCACTTTTATGGAGCCGTCCGCGATCATCCTGATCCTGGCGCCGATCCTGTTCCCGATTGCCATGCAACTGGGCATCGACCCGATCCACCTGGGCATCATCATGGTGGTGAACATGGAGATCGGACTGATCACACCGCCAACCGGGCTCAACCTGTTTGTGACCTCGGCGGTCACGGGCATGCCGCTGACCCGTGTGGTGCGTGCGGTGTCGCCGTGGCTGCTGGTGATGCTGGCGTTCTTGATACTGGTGACGTACGTGCCATTTGTATCGCTGGCACTGCCGAACTGGCTCGGGATGTAAACGCTGCGGTAAAGCTAAAGGGCCTGCACGCGATGAGCGTGCAGGCCCTTTTTTGTAGCCGCTGACGGGGTGTATCGACTACCAGAGTGGAACCACGTAGCTGACATACAGACGGTTTTCGTCTTGCACGGTCGCGCCAGTAATATCCGGGCTGGCGTGGGCATTTCGCCAGGTCACACCCAGACCTTTGAAGGTACCGGTCGGGATCTGGTAGGCGAGGGTAACGTTGCGTTCCCACTCGCTGGTGGTGCCTTGCGCGGTACGGATGTCATCACCGTGGGCATACGACGTGGCGAAGGTCAGGCCGTTGACGCCCAGCTTGCTGAAGTCATATTTGTACTGCGCCAGCCAGGTGCGTTCACCCGCATGCTGGAACTTGTTCAATTGCATGTTGGTGAGGGCCGGAGTGTCGGCGCCCGAACCTGGGCCTTGACGGTTGTCGCCGCTGTTCAGGCCGGAATCCAGGTACGGGAAGTCGCTGTCGCCGCTGTTTTTCTGGATGCCCAGGCCCACGGTGTGGCCGTCCAGGGTGTAGCTTTCGAGCAGGCTGACGGTGGACTGGTTGATACGGCCTTTGGAGGCGCCATTGTCATACAGGCCGGCAGCGGCATAGTCTTTGTCGCCATCGGCGTTGCCGCCCACACCCAGGCTGCGGTACAGACGGATGTCGGTGTCAAAGGCACCTACAGCCACCGCGTCATGGCGCTTGGCGCCGAGGAAGAACTGCTGGTAGTAATCCTCAAGGTTGGAATACCACAGGCTGACGGTGGTGCCCGGCAAGCCGGTGTAGTCGGCGCCGCCGAACAGGAAGCGATCGCTTTCTTTGGTACCGCCAGCGGTGATCATGCCCTGATCGCCGGTTTCGTTACGGATTTTGGTCTTGAGAATGTCACCTGCAGTGAAGGTGAAATCCGTCAGGTCCTTGGACACCAGTTGCACGCCGGTGTTGGTCTGCTGATACAGGCGCCCGTCAGTGTTGGCCAGGACCGGGTTGTTGCCGTACAGCGTACCCACGCGCAACTCATCTTTAGCGAAGCGCATTTTGAAGGTAGGGCTCAGAACGCCGAACTGATCGGCAGATTTGCCATCATCCAGCGGGAACATACTGCCCGGGTAACGACCCTGGTGGGACTTGTCGTTGAGGTCACCACCGGAGTCCAGCTTCAGACCATAAAACCCCTGCAAGTCCAGACCAAAACCAACCGGACCTTCGGTGTAGCCAGACTTGAAATTGAATTCAAAGCCCTGGCCCCAATCGCGAATACTGTGGGCCTTCGCGTTGCTGTTAACTACATCGCGACCCTGTTGATTGAGGTAACGGTTAAGCAGGGTTAGATCGGCGTGACTGTCATCGATAAAGTCGGCGTGTGCTGACAGCATAAAGCTCGCCATGGCGACCCCCACCATAGGGCTTACTAACTTCTTCATTGATCCCGGTCTCCGTCATTATTCTGAAATTAAAGCGTCAAACGCTTCACATAATTAGGCGATTCCTATGTGACAGTTCGGAGTCAAAAGCGGGTTTTGGCAGATGAAATTAAATTTAAGAAAGCCCGTGGATACGGGGGGTTTGCAGGTGTTTTTGAGGTTTTTGGCGAGTGCTGTGACTGCCATCTGGAGGCCGCGCGCGAGGCTGGAATTCGTCCTGAACTGCGCGCCCGACACGCCCCTGAAATTCAACAATAAAGGAGTCATTGCATGACAGCGGACAAAGCGTGCCCTGTGGTGTTACGACGGGGTCAAACGCTGGAAATCCTTGCGTTTGAACACCCTTCGGCAGGCTTGCAACTGGTCAAAGGCAGCGTTGAGCCGGGAGAGCCGACCGACGTGGCAGCCGTACGAGAATTGTTCGAAGAAGCGGGGATAACCGCCACTGCAAAACACGCTTTGGGCGAGTGGCGATCGACGTTAACGGGGCACATCTGGGCGTTTCATGAATGTCATGTTGACCAGGAGCTTCCCGAGACGTGGGCGCATTTTGCTGACGATGACGGAGGGCATGAATTCCGGTTTTTTTGGCACCCGTTGATGAGTGAGCCGTCAGACAGCTGGCATCAGATCTTCAAAGATGCTTTGGGTTTCCTCAGGCAGACCCTCGCAGACACCTAAATTTACGCTCAACTATCCGTGAGGCAGCGTGTCCAAGGAGCTTCGTCTGGTGACAGTTTTACAGCCAACGTTGACAAGGAGGGAGAGAATGAAAAAATTCATAGGCCTGGCGGCGCTGATCCTCCTGGCCGGATGCTCGGCGAATCAGCCAAAACAGTCCGAACTTAACGACACCCAAGCGTGCATGACCTACCGATCGATGATGACCGCCCCCATGGCCCCGGATGCGATGCAGCGTCTGAGAGAAGCGTGTGAACAGTCGAGGGTGCGTCATGCAGAGATCTTGTAGGAGCTGTCGAAGGCTGCGATCTCTTGACGTTCAAAATCAACAGTTGTAGCCTTCGGCAGTTCCTATATCGCATTGCGTTTCGTCAGCCGTAGCTTGACTCACCCCTCAGCACGGCGCTCGAGCGCAAATATCCAGCGTCGAAGTGGGCCCCAATACGCCAAATCAATCACATCAAAAGTAACCCATACCCGGGTCCTCACTGAAAACGCCTGAACCGCTGAGCTGGGTGAGATAGCAAGCGGATTACTGATCGATACGAGTGATTGATGCGCACTCCCGATGTAGGGCGAATTCCTGGTGTCGAGAAGACCGACCTGTAATGTTCCGCTTACGTCTGGAAGGCTCAAGGACAAGGTCTCGCCAGTTGCCAACCGACCTATACACGCGCTCTCAAAAAAGACGGCAAGTGGCGCGCTCCGGCCAAAAGCATTGTTTAGAAAACCCTTCTTTCGATGAATGGTGATGTCCATGTGCCGCCCTTCATTGACCGAGTGCACTGAGTATTGGTCAGTCTGACGATAATGGCGAATCACTCTCTAACCACAGGGGTGGATTAGTACAGGTGTGCTAATTGAAGAAGAGTGTTTTGATGTTATCGTTTTTCTTGTATTGGTAATGTTCGAAATATTCCGTGCTTTGATTAAAAAAAAAATATTTAACGTCTGCTCATTATTTTGGAAGGTTCGGTAAGTGTATGTCAGGGATATTCAGGTTGGGTGGTGTGCTAATAGTGTTGGCGTCGTTATTGACGGGGTTTAATTCGGCACTGGCTGACAGTAAAGACCCTGTTGACGACTGGTGGCTTGTTTACAGCGTCGGTACGGGGAAAAACAACATTATGTTTGTCGCCGACCTCACTTCCATGACACCACCCGTTAAAAAGGGCGGTACACAGTTTGTCGAGGTTCGCCAGATCTTCGCTGATCCATCAAAACCGCTGGTGGACGTCTATACAGTTGAAGTTCAATGCGCCAAACACAGGGCTCGTTTTGTTAAAGGCACATCGACTGATCGAGCCAGTAACGTACGTCGAGATCTGGACGTGTCCAATGAGTGGCTCACACTGGACGATAATGCACTGTTATACACGTTTGGATTTGTGTGTAATCCGCGGGATCGAGTCTTCAATGGCATGTTGTCGTTGGGGAAGTTTACTCATAAAAAGCTGCTGGAAACTATCGCGGAGTTACAAGCACCGCCGAAAACGCCGATGGAAGAGTTGGAACAGATGTTGGGTAATGATAAGCCGTACGATCCTGGTGAGATGAAATGAAAGTTTATAAATGGCTTAAAACGGTTTTGTTGATAATGCTAGTGCCCGCTTTTATGGTGACCAGCGGCTGTTCGGTGATTGCTCAGAATCGCTGGGAAGGTCGCGATGCCCAGGAGGCACTGAATTTGTTCGGCAGGCCCGATACGATGAAAGCAACGCAAGATTCTGCTGGAGAGAAACTCGTTGTGATGACGTGGTACAAAACCTCTCAGTGGACGACTACCGAAGCGGCCGGTACGTCTATGACTCATGGCGCTGGTGGTATGACTCATACGGAATACTATGAGCAAGTGGGCCATGGATCGGACTGCAAACTGGAAGCGACGGTCAATCAGGCCAAGAAAATAGTGCTGTTTAAAATTCAGGACGGAAAAATACTGCATGGCAAGTGCCAAAATATTCCTTACGTTCCCGGTTATATTCCGCCTGGTTTTTAGGGGGAACGACCAAAACTTACGCCCTGAACAGTGCATGAACGAGGCTAACGAAGCCATCGCTGCGTGAAATTTCGCGAGGGATGCTTGAGGTGGTCAGTATGATCATCACTTATGACGGCACGATCACTTTTAAATGGGAAATGGTTGCTGATGAATATTGTCAGAGCGAAGCAGACGAATTTGAGGCCGATGCAGACTCTGCACCTTTTTAAATAACACAAAAAAGCCCGCTCGACGGCGGGCTCTTTTTTCTAGCTAAGACTTACAAAGAATCATTCTTTTGTTTTTTTAGTTCAGCTGTGCATTCAGGTTTATTGTTGAAATCGTACTGCACTACGAAGTAGCCTTTGTCTCTGGAAGCTGCTCTGGCATCAATCGCAATGCTGCTGATGTCATTCTTAATTCCAGGCCCTTTCCATTCAGCCGCCAACGTTCGATCCTGCTTGTAAAGGCTGGTCATCCAGTCATTTGAGTCCTTTCAAATGCTTCCAGGCATCAAGAAGTCATAGATTTTTGGCTTTCCGTAGATTGCGGTCAGGGCATCTCTCATAGAATCGTAGCTTGATTGTAACTGATGCCCGAAGTCATTCGTTTGTATAGATTTCCCAATTGCTCTAATCACGCAAAGCCCGACCGTGGGCGAGATAACCAAACCGTATTGCTCAAAAGCATCGTTCGGCTTCGGAGCCTTATCGAGCAAATACAGATTTAAGGGTTTGCTCACTAGTCGCAATAGTTGAAAGCTTCAGTGCCAGAATAAGTCCTCCACTGTATTGCGCGGCTTCAGCCTTTGCAGAAGCGATATCCACCTTGGTTTGTGCTATTTCGGCAGCTAGTTTGCTGGCGAGTTCCTCATCCGCGTTAGAGGCAACTGTAGCTACGGTTACGCTACTTTTTGATTGGACAGCCAATATTCGTTGCTCTAACAGTGCTTGATTAGTTTTAAGAACCTCAACTCGAGTAGTAATTAGATCCTTTATCAGCCCCCCGCTATAGTTGGCTGACGACTGATTCGCTGAATCAATTTCTTGCTTCGTCTTTGATAGCTCGCTCTCCAATTGTGAGACGTAAGCCTTTTGTTCCTGAGTGAGTTCTTTCTCTGTGCAGCCTTGAAGCATGAAGACGGCCCAAAAAACCAGAAAGTATCCATATGTGCGCAATTCGCATTCCCTCCTTAGTTGAGTGGGCACTTTACCATTTGTGGCGTTCGGCCACCTTTGGCGTTGAGAGTTGAGAGAAGGTAGCGCCATTCGCTTGCCACAACTAAGCATAAAGACCAAAATAAAGACCTTTTCAGGAGGCATAATCTATGCAAAACGTTTTCGCTGACGTGGCTGTGAGCGTGTCCGAGCTCAAGAAGAACCCTTCGGCGGTGCTGAGCGGGGCAGGCGGCGCCACTGTGGCTGTCCTGAACCATAACCGCGTTATGGGTTACATGGTTCCAGCCGAAGTCTATGAGGCCATGATTGAGCGACTGGACGACCTTGAGCTAGCGCAAGTAGCCAAAGCTCGTATTGAGGCGGGCGAGGAGCCTGTCCGTGTATCGCTCGACGATCTGATTGGCGAGGCTGAGGCCGATATCGCAAATGGCCGTTGAGTACACCGTCGAATGGGACCCAAAGGCGCTGAAGGAATTACGCAAGCTGGACGGTGCTGTACGTCTTCAGTTTTTGCGAAAGCTTGAAGAGCGCCAAGGCCGCCCGCGAGTGCCTGGCGATGCGCTTCATGGCTTAAAGGACTGCTACAAGATCAAATTGCGCGGGGCAGGGTACCGATTGGTTTATCGCGTCGAGGATGAGCGGATTGTCATCCTGGTGCTGGCCATTGGCAAGCGAGAGCGCGGCTCAGTGTATGAGCAGGCAGAGAAACGCTAAGCCAGATACAAGAAGCCCGGCGCTTGGCCGGACTTATCTATGGCGCTTTCTTTTCGGTCATAGGTTGCTGCGTGGCTTGAGTGCTTTCTGCAATTGGTTTTTCCGACTTACCGGCCTGATAAAAATTTGTACTATCAGGAATTGCGGAACAGCTCTCAGAATTGCGGAACAAAAAACAAAGGGCCTGCACGCCGAAAGCGTGCAAGCCCTTGATTTGTTTGGTGCCCGAAGCCGGAATCGAACCGGCACGTCCTTTCGAACGGGGGATTTTAAGTCCCATGCGTCTACCAATTTCGCCATTCGGGCGGTAGCGCTGTAAAGCGGGTCATGCAGGAGGTGCTTTGACGTTCAAAGTACTCAGTAGCCTGCGTGACAGGTGGAGGAATATATAGACCCTGCGACGTTGAGGCAAGTTGGTTAGTGCTTTTTAAGTAAGTTTTTTTGAAATCCCCTCGATTAAAATCGTCGAAAAATCAGAGAGCTAGGGAATTAGCGGAAAGGTTTGGTCGGATTTATCGCGATTGTGTGTAGGACCGAGTGGCTGCTCGGGCTGGCGATTGCTGCGGGTTTGTTTAAAAGCGCATTGGCAGTCGAGGTTTATGGGCCAGGCACAGCCAGCATCCCCCTCACAAAAAATATGGCCTGACGGCGAATACCAGCGGCATCGAGGACTAACCTTGAAGCGGATGGTTCTCCAGGTTCGATGAAGGGTAGAGCGTGAGCACTAGGGCATCTTGCTTTTAAAAAGTGCTGGTCTACCCTGATTTCCTTGGCGTTCTTCAGTTTCGCCATTCAAAGCGAGTCGCCTCTTCGGTAAGCGCTAATGCAGTGCAAGGTTAATCAAAGGGAGTTGATGCCACCATGATGTTTGTCGTTTTTGCCGTACTTGCATTGGTGCTGGTTGTGGGGTGGTTTGGTCGCAGGAAGTGGGCGCTGATACTGCTGTTTGTGTTTTTTGCTTTGGCCATCAAGCTATTTCTCTGGGAAATATATAGCCCGGAATACGGTTACAGAATGCCTTGGATTCAGGTGAATAACGCGGGTAATGAGTTCCCGGCCAGTACACGTGCGTAATCAAGTTTTCTCGAAAACCAGCGATGGAGCGCCGGATGCCATGAATCGTTTTTCTAATAAAGTAGCGGCGGGGTGGGGTGAGTACGCGTCGCCGCTGCTCTATGTCTATTTGCTGGGGATGATGGCGGTGCTTGCGGGGATATTGACCACTGCCATGACCCTGCAATATGTCGACGGTGAGTTGCCTTGCCCGCTGTGCCTGTTGCAGCGCGCGGCCATGCTGGGTGTATGTTTCGGGATCATGCAGCAATTGCGGCATGGGTACTCCTGGTTCAATACCGGCATTTGCCTGGCGTTTTCGGTGTTGCTGCTGATTATCTCGGTTCGGCAAACCTTGCTGGATATCTACCCGCGCCCAGGGCATGCCTACGTGGGCAGTGCGGTGTTTGGCCTGCATATGCCGGTCTGGTCAGTGATTATTGCGCTCTGTCTGATTACCGCGATCGCTTTGCAACTGATCATCTGGGGCGCCAATAAGCAGGTCGCCGATAAACGCATTGGGCTTTATCCGGGCCTGAAGACTATTGCGTGGGCGCTCAGTTTTTATGTGATTGCAATCGGGGTGGTCAATTTTGTCTCGGTTGGGGTTCAGTGCAAGTTCAATCAATGTCACACCTTTAGTTATCAATTACTGGATTGAACAGTGTTGAGTGTGTCGAAAAGGAGTAAATCAGTGAAAACAGCTATTACGTTGGCTTTTGTGGGGGCCTCTTTACTGTCAGGTGTTGCCAATGCACAGACGTCACAATACTTGTTTGATGTGACGGGCAAGAGCCCGTACAAACAGGCCTACCAGGACATGCTGGCGTTCCCTGAATGGGTGCGCACCGGCCAAGGCACTTCGACGCCGCTGCAAGAAGTGGTCATCGATGGGCAGAAATACACCCTGGGCCAAATGTGCAAGCCCCATGACTGTGCGGATAATCAGCTGATTGTTATTTTCAGCCCCGACAAGAAAAAAGCATGGGGTTTGTTGGCCACACGATCGGCTGATGGTCAGTCGTTCAATACACAGCTCCTGGGTGCGCCTGAGGCGACCATCAAGGAGTATTTGAATAAAACCCTGGCCGAGAATAATCCAGAAGACTAAGCGGTTTGCCACGCAAGGCTGGGCCTGGTTCTGTTTCATTGCGCGCTCAATGAAGCAGGAACAGGCCCGTTTTGTTAGTAGGTTGTAGTGTTGTCCAGTAAAAGGGTGAGCAGTTGCTCGCCTGTCATAGGAGGATGGAAGAAATTACCCTGTGCTGCATCAACGCCTAAATGTTGAAGCTGCGCAAACTGTTTTTCTGTCTCAACTTCGTTGGCGATGACTTTTAAATGGAGTGATTTCGCCATGGTGACAATAGAGCTGATGATTTGATTCTTTTTGATGGAGCTGTTTTTTAAAGCAAAGTTTGTGTTGAGCTTTATTTGTGTGAAGGGCATGTCGGCGAGGATGTCGAAAGGTGAGTCACTGGCGCCGAAATTTCCCAGTGATAATCCAACTTGGCAGTTCATGAGTGTTGTGATGTTATCGATGTATTCGAGACTCATGGGGGTATCGACTTTGCCCGAAATTTCCAGTGCGGTTGTGTGCAGTGGAATGTCGAATATTTTCAATGCTTCCAATACGTTGCTGGCGAAATGCCTGGATTTTAACAAGGAAGCATCAATGATGTACGTATAAAGAATAGTGGGGTCGATATTCAGGGTGTGGCGGTGCAGTTGAATGGCATTGGACAACGCGCAGGAGAACAATGCCCAGTGAACGATGTGTTCAGGAGTGTCGTGCTTGAAATGGTTGGTACTTAGCCTGTCATAAGCCGGATGGCTCCAGTGCGCGATAACTTCGATGCCGGTAATCGTTTTAGTCAATGCGCAGTATTGAGGCTGGAAGTAGGCGGTTACACGGTCGGCCTGTACGTCCTGAAAAGGGGGCTGAAAGTCCATGTCCTTATGAAGTATCTGTTTCAGTGTTTCTTGCTCGACACCTGATTTGAATACGTTGTTTTTAGCGATGTCTTTTAACGTAAGTGCTTTTTTCAGCAGGCTGTGTATTTTGACTTTGCTGATGTCGTCTTCGTAGCGCCCCAAATGATGTTTTTTATAGTGTGTCACCAGGTTGCTTGCGCCCCACTTCATTGGTTTTTCAAGTTTTTCTGATTCCATGACTGAAAAAAATGAAAAGTATTCGCACAGATCCCTCAAGTAGCTGAGTTCTTTAAGTGAATTAAATGAATCGCAGATAACGACGTCCAGTTCGACAAACGGAGGTGTGAATGAAGTCGGTTCACTATCGTTCTCGGGTGCATGAATATTAATGATGCCGATCGCCTTCAGTAAACCAGTCAGGGCTTTGGTTTTTACAGGGCTTGCACAAAAAATTACAACGTTCAGGGTATTCATGACCAAACTCTCCTTGTCTATTTTTAATGTAAATAGACAAGGCTCGGGCGTCATTCAGACAATTCCTGTTTTTGTGAGCGCGCACCCGGCTATGTAGTCATTTTGTAAAGCGGGAGCACCTTGGATTTTGTCAGTGATCCTGCCATAAGTCATAACCAGTGTTAGCTGTCGTTCAGGGCAGCATGGCTAGGCTAGGATGCACTCAGGTCCTGAACGGGTTGGCATCATGAATACCAGCGTGATTTATGCATTGGCTGCGGCCGCACTGTTCGGCGCCAGCACGCCGCTGGCCAAGGTGTTAGGGGCTGAGGTGCCGCCTGTGCTGTTGGCCGGTTTGTTGTATTTAGGCAGCGGAGTGGGCCTGGTGCTGGTGCGTTGTCTACGCGATCGTGGCTGGAAACCTTCGGGGCTACCTGCTGGCGAATGGCCGTGGCTGGTCGGAGCGATTCTGTTCGGGGGGGTGTTGGGGCCGGTTGCCCTGATGTTTGGCTTGACCCGCACCAGTGGCGCCACCGCTTCGCTGATGCTCAACCTCGAACCGGTGCTGACTGCGCTGTTGGCGTGGGTAGTGTTCAAGGAAAATGCTGACCGCCGAATTGTTCTGGGCATGTTGGCGATTATCGCCGGCGGCCTTGTGTTGTCCTGGCCAGCCGGGCACACCCCGGATGTTTCGCAGTCGTGGCTGGGGCCCATTGCTGTGGCGTTCGCTTGTTTATGCTGGGCGGTGGACAACAACCTCACGCGCAAAGTATCGGCTTCTGATTCGTTGTATATCGCCGGTTCCAAAGGCTTGTTCGCAGGTTTGGTGAATTGCACGGTCGCGTTCACATTGGGCGCGCAATGGGTGCCGGTGCAGGTGTTGACGCCAACCCTGCTGATTGGTTTTTTAGGCTATGGCGTGAGTCTGGTGCTGTTTGTGCTGGCACTGCGTGGCCTGGGTGCGGCACGCACCGGGGCTTATTTTTCGACGGCGCCTTTTTTGGGCGCGGCCATTTCAATTCTGGTGTTGGGCGAGTCGGTTTCGCTGCTGTTTTGGCTGGCTGCGGCTTTTATGCTGTTCGGGGTGTGGCTGCACCTGACCGAATCCCATGCTCACCTGCATCAGCATCAACCGCTGGAGCATACGCACCGGCACACCCATGACGAGCACCATCAGCATGAACATGATGGGGATGAACCTGCGGGCATCGCCCACAGTCATACGCATCAACATGCACCGATTCAGCACAGTCACCCGCATTTTCCGGATATTCATCACCGGCACACGCACTGAACAGAGCGTCTCTTGCAGGAAGCAGTAACACTTTTTATTGGAATGGAGCGCCAGAGCGCACATGTTTGAACACATCGATCTAAACCACTTGCTGGCCACTTATGGCTATCTGGCCATCTTTATTGGTTGCCTGCTTGAAGGTGAGACCATCCTGATTTTAGGAGGGATGGCAGCGCACCAACATGTGCTCAAACTGTTGCCGGTGATCGGTTATGCCAGCGTGGCCGGGATGCTCGGCGATCAGTTGTTGTTCTGGGTCGGGCGCTATTTTGGCGAGCGATTGCTGCCCCGGTTGCACAAGCAGAAAGCCGCCATCGATCGGGTATCGCAGCTAATCAACCAGTACCCGACGGTGTCGATTTTTTCCGTGCGTTTTCTCTACGGCATGCGCCTGGTCGGGCCGATGGTAATCGGTGCGAGCAAGGTGTCGCCGTTGAAATTCACCTTTATCAACCTGTTGGGCGCAGTGGTGTGGGCAACGCTGTTCGTCAATGCGGGGTATTGGGCCGGGGAGTTTCTGCAAGGCGTTTTTGGCGACCTTAAGCCATACCGTTTGCCGATTGCGCTGTGTGTCATCGGAGTGATGGTGGGTATTGGCCTGATTCGCCATTACCGGGCCAAGCGTCGCTCTGCGGCTAAAACCAACTGATGACACAGGTATTTCAAGATATTTAGGCGTGGTTGCAATAACTAAACGTGAAAGGCAAAGTCCAAAAGCCCGGTTGCGCCTATGCTTCCTACAACAGGCTCAGCGCCGAGGGTTTCAGGGCCTTGGCGGTACATTCGCGGACCCGGTCCGATAAGAAAAGGAGATCTGGATGTTTATCCGTTTATTGATCCTCGCCAGTGTGCTGGCCACCAGCACGGTCCAGGCCATTGAGGTTCCCAGCCCACTTGAACAGGATCGCGGCAAGTCCCGCCCGTTAATCATTGTTGCCCGTACACCGGCTGACCCGACACTGACCGCACTCAAGAAGGAACTGGAAGACCCGGCGATTCAGCAGGGCTTCAAGGACCGCAGTCTGGTGCTTTATGAGGTTGTCGGTATTGCCGGTAAGCGCGATGGCAAAGACCTAGAAACGCAGTCCACGATGTCCCTGATACGCGGGCTTAAGCCCGGGATGATCATTGATAAGGCCAAGGTGATTCTGATCGGCAAGGACGGTGAGAGGAAATTTGAAGGCGAGGGCGATGCCGACCTGCCTAAATTGTTCGCCACCATCGATGCTTTGCCGGCCAGCGAGAAAGAAACCCAGGCGCCGCCAGAGGCTGTCCCCCCAGAAAAACCGGGTAAAGGCACCAAGCCTGCAAAGCCCGTAAAACCTGCCAAACCCGTTAAGGCACTGGAAGATTAAAAGCGTTTTTCGCGCGCAAAAAAAAGCCCGCTGGGGGGAGCGGGCTGAACGGGATTCACTAAAGGAGTAGGTTCAAATTAGCCCTGACGATGTGAAAGTGGTGTGAAAACCATGTCGTCAAAACGCTAACCTTTATGACCTCTCTGTTTGCGCCTCAAAATCCTGCTCCCCCACGTCCTGTTCGTTGAGCCATTCAAGGTTCAAGGTCGGCGTATCGCCCAAATACTCCAGCAGCCAGTTCATCGCGGGAGACTGATGTGTCTGGTTCCAGGCGATGCACGAAGGGCTGGAGGGGAAGGGCCGTTGCAACGGCAGGGCGACCAGACGACTGTGCGCAATCAAGGGCTGCGCCAGGTGCGCAGGCACCATGCCAACGCACAATCCATCACACAGGCACGCCAGACCCGTGGCCCAGTCGGGCACCATCATTCGTCGCTGGTTATCCAGTGTCCAGGTATCGCGCTTGGGCAGGCTGCGCGAGGTGTCGTCCATGCACAATGACGGGAAGGGACGCAGTTGCTCGTCATTCAACGGGCCCTGAAGTGACGTCAAAGGATGTGCCGGGCTGGCTACACACAGCCAGTGCAGCGAACCCATATCGCGAAAGGCAAAGCTGGCCGTGACGGGGATTGCCCGGGTCGCGCCGATGACGATATCCGTACGCCCGTCGACCAGGGCATCCCACACGCCGTTGTACACCTCGTAATGCACGAGCAATTCCACGTCGGGAAAGTGTCGGTAGAAATCCAGCAGCATTTGCTGGCAGCGGGGTTGTTTGACGATGGCGTCCACGCCGACCCGCAACTGGCCGCTCCAGCCATTGGCCACCTGCTGGCACAGACGCCGGGTGCCGAGCATTTTTTTCATCACATCGCGGGCTTCTTTGACGAACACGCGCCCGGCGGGTGTCAGCTCTACATCCCGATGACGACGGACAAACAACGGCACAGCGAGCCATTGCTCCAGCTGGCGTACGGTGTAACTGACGGCGGAGGGCACCCGATGCAGCTCTTGTGCGGCGCCACTGAAGCTCCCGTGGCGGGCGACTGCGTCAATGACATCCAGAGAGTATTCAGACCACATAGCTTGCCTTCGAAATATTTGATGCCATCAGGCAATAATTCTCGCTTCACAAGGCAATCCTCAGCCGGATAATGCGCGTCAGTCAACAAATTGTTTGATGGCAAGTTTTGGGTGCACATGAAGAATTCTTTTGGTTTTACCTGTTATCTCGCCGGGCTGAGTATGCTCGGCTATCTGGCGATGGATATGTACCTGCCCGCTTTCGGTACATTGCGCAGCGAACTGGGCCTGTCGGCCGGGGCTGTGGGCGCGAGCCTGAGTATCTTTCTGGCCGGTTTCGCTTTTGGGCAATTGCTCTGGGGCCCGCTGTCGGACCGCCTGGGACGCAAGCCGGTGCTTTTGGCGGGCCTGACCATGTTTGCCCTGGGCTGCGTGGGGATGTTGTTTGTCGACAATGCCGCGCTGTTGCTGACCCTGCGGTTTATTCAGGCCATCGGCATTTGCGCGGCGGCGGTGACCTGGCAAGCGCTGGTGATCGATCGCTATCCGTCTGACAAAGCCAACCGGGTGTTTGCCGGGATCATGCCGCTGATGGGCTTGTCACCTGCATTGGCCCCGCTGTTGGGCGCCGTGGTGCTCAACCATTTAGGCTGGCAGGCGATTTTTGCGGTGTTGCTGGGGTTGGCGTTGCTGCTGATCGTGCCGACGTTGCTGCTCCAAGAAAAAACCCGCAGCGTGGTCAGTACCCCGCAAGCAACTCAGGTCAGCTACTGGAAGTTACTGTGCTCGGCGAGTTTTAGCGGCAACGTGATGATGTTTGCGGCGTGCTCGGCGAGTTTCTTTGCCTGGCTGACCGCGTCGCCGTTCATTCTGGGAGACATGGGATATAGCCCGAGTGATATCGGCTTGAGCTACGCCTTGCCGACGCTGGCATTTATGGCCGGTGGTTATGGCTGCCGCAGTGCCTTGCAGCGCATCAAGGGCCGCACGTTGTTACCGTGGCTACTGGTGGCGTACTGCGCGAGCATGGTGGGGTTGTATTGGGTGGCGACGCAAACCGAGCCGACGCTGGCGACCTTGCTGATACCGTTTTGCCTGATGGCGCTGGTTAACGGGGCGAGCTATCCGATTGTGGTGGCCAATGCGCTGATGCCCTTTGCCGGGAACTCGGGCAAAGCGGCCGGGCTGCAAAACACCTTACAGCTTGGCTTGTGTTTTCTGAGCAGCTTGCTGGTGTCGACCTACATCAGTCAGCCGCTGCAAATCACCGTCGAAGTGATGCTGGCGACGGCACCGCTGGCGGTGTTGGGGTATGTCATCCAGCGGCGCAAGGCTAATGCCGAGGCGCTTGCAACGTCCTGACCCCTCTATCGCCCTGTAGGAGCGAGCTTGCCTCGCGATCTTTTGATCTTCGAAAAGATCGCGAGGCAAATGTGAGTCGGTGATATCAGGCGACATCCACCAGCACGATTTCGCTGTCTTCTATCGCCGTCACCCGCAACATGCTTTCGTCGACAATGGCCACGCCATCACGGGCTTGCGCTCGCAGGCCATTGACTTCAATCACGCCGGTCGCCGGCACCAAGTAAGCACGGCGGCCGCTGTCCAGGCGGTATTCGGCGCTTTCTCCGGCCTTGAGGTTGGCGGCTACCACACGGGCGTCTGCGCGGATGCTCAGGCTTTCGTGGTCGCCCTGTTTGCCGCTGGCCAATGTCACAAAGCCTTCATGCAGACCCTTCGGGAACGGTTTGGCGCCCCATGATGGTGCCTGGCCGGCTTGATCAGGAATGATCCAGATCTGGAAGATCTTGGTCGGCGTCGATTCCAGGTTGTACTCGCTGTGGGCAATGCCGGTGCCAGCGCTCATGACTTGCACGTCACCGGCTTCGGTGCGGCCTTTGTTGCCCAGGTTGTCTTCATGGCTGATCGCACCTTCACGCACGTAGGTGATGATCTCCATGTCGCGGTGCGGGTGCTGCGGGAAGCCGGTGCCGGGGGCGATGATGTCGTCGTTCCAGACGCGCAGGTTGCCCCAGTTCATCCGTTTTGGGTCGTGATAACTGGCGAACGAAAAATGGTGATGGGCATCCAGCCAACCGTGGTGTGCGCCGCCCAGGGTGTTGTAGGGTCTGAGTTCAAGCATGATTCTTCTCCTGTTCAGGTCGCCGGAAGGGTGTAAATGGTTACCCGATTGATGATGGAGCTGATTCTCCTGCATGAACATATCGATAAAAAGCGCAAAAAATGCTTAAAAGCTATCAGCTAATTTGATGTTTCAGGTTGTCTGCCTAGTGGGGTTTACCTGCACAACAACCCCTAAGCAGCTGATGCTCAAGCAATTAGCTAGAAATCTGCGCGTAATGCGGCGACCATAGCCTTTGTGCCCAGACAGCCTCACCCCATGGAGTCAGCGTGACGCAACAGACCCCCGAAGTGCCCGAGCAACTTGTCCCCCAAGCCCAGCTACCCTGGCTAAAACGCCTGGCTGCTCGCCTGTTTGGCAACGGATTAAGCCGTTTGCGTGCCCAGCATGCAGCGTCGTGGTTACAAGGGCAGGCTGACGGATTTCGCAGCGGGCACACTTCAGGCTTCGATTACGGCTTCAAGGAAGGGCACACCGAAGGGCTGGAAGAAGGGCGGCAAGTGCTGTTTATCAGCGACACGCGCCCGCAGGTACTGCGTGCGCCGGGGATTGATGACAATTTGTTCGACGATTGGCGCCTGCCCTTGAGCCCTGAGCTGAAAAAGCAGATCAAGGCCGATGTTGCGGCGTTGTTGCCCGCGCACGCACAGCCCAGCGCGGCGCAGTGGAAGATGATCTTCAGTGACACCCCGTCGACCTCCGTGGTTGCTGGCGCCGGCGCGGGCAAGTCGACGTCGCTGGTGCTGCGCATCCTGTTATTGACCCACTACCTGGGCTTTGAACTTGAGTCCATGACCGTGGTGACCTTCACCCGTGAGTCGCGCAAAGACTTCATCAGCAAGCTGCAAGAGATTTTCGCTTTGTGGGGCCGCACCCTTAGCCTTAAAGAAGCCCGCGATGTGGTGCGGACCTTTCACTCGCGGATCTTGCCGATGGTGCGCAGCTTGCCCGGCTATGGTCAGTTGCAAGCCTTCGAAACCCTGAACTCGCGCAGCCTGCTGAGTGAAGACGACGCCGACAGCAACCCGTTTGACCTGCGCATCAACGACGCTCAGCGCCAGCAGCTCAATGCCTGTTACCACGGGCTGTACACCCGCGATGAGCGTTTTCGCGAAACACTGGCGCCGTTGTGTCGGCATGCCTTGCAGCTCAAGGAGCTGGAGCGTGATCACCCGGATGTGCAAAAACGCATGGCGGTCACCGAACTGGCAGCCAAGCGTGATGAAGAACTGTGCGACACCCTCGAAGACTTGTGGTTTGCCGCCGGGGCCTGGCCGATCAAAGGGATCGAGCCGAACCGGGAAACTCTGGAGATCAACGGCTCGCAGTTCCATTGCCACGGGTATATCCCGCAATTGGATGCCTGGGTCGTGCTGGGCTTTGATCCGCGTGAAAACCCGCAAATCTCTCGCCCCGGGGCCAAACTGACGGTTCGCGCAGAATGGGCAGTCAAGCGCACACTGTTTCGAGCTTTTTGCAGTAAGCCGCTGATTTGGTTGGAAAGTTATGCAGATGCCAAGCGAGTCATTGCTTCGCTGGCAGGGGATGCCAGTGCCGGGCCTGGTTTTGATTACAAGCTCAAGGGCGAACTGACTTCAGCACCGTTGCTCGACTGTTTTGTTGCGGCCGCCAGTTTTATCGAGAACCTGGGGCTCGACGTGGCAGCGGCGGTGGGCGAGATGCGCTTTGCCAAGGATGACCCGGACCGTTTCTTCTTTGAGGCCTTGAGCCTTTACTGGCGGGCGCTGGAAGACCACCTGTTGGCGCAAACGCCGCCGGTGATGACCTACAACCGCATGTTCTCGTTGTTTGGTGAGAACACGCCGCAGAACTTCAAGCTGCTGAGCCACGAGCAACTGCGGCCGTTGTCGCATTTGATGATCGATGAGTTCCAGGACGTATCACCGCAGATCGTCTCGTGGCTGCGCGCCAGCTTGCGTGAAATCCGTAGCCGTGGCCCTGCCATGCACGTCGGGCGGGGCGCCCAGCGTTCCTCGCTGCTGTGCGTAGGCGATGACTGGCAATCGATCTATGGCTGGCGGGGCAGTTCGCCCAAGTACTTTATGGAGTTCAATAAAGAATTCCCGTCGCCCGCGACCACGCGCGTGATGCTCAGCGATAACTTCCGCAGCCATCAGCACATCATCGACGCGGCTGAACACATCGTGCGGGCGGCGCCGTCGATTGCCGGTAAACGCGCCAAGGCCAGCGGCGAGCCCAAGCAGCCCGTGCCGGTGAATGTCCTCAATCGGGACGACCAGGATTTGGCGGCCCGATTGATCGAACACTACAACGCGGGCGATCGGATCTTAATGTTGTATCGAAAAAGCAGCGATAAGCTGTTGATTGAAAAGGATATACAGTCCGTAGTTAATGTGGATTCGAGGTTGGCGCCTGAAGATCGTCGGCTCAAACAGTTGACGTATCACAGCTCCAAAGGCCTGCAGGCCGACGCTGTTTTCCTGCTGGGCGATTGCCAGCATCTGACCTCGTCACCGTATAAAAATCAGGTCTATCGCATGGCGGGCCTGGGCAAGGACGGCGAGCCGGACCCTTACGATGCGGCGCAGAAGGACGAAATCCTGCGACTGGCCTATGTCGGCATTACCCGGGCAGTGACGCATTGCTATTGGTACCTGGAAAGCCAGGACGCCCAAGGGCCGAACATGCCCAAGGCCTCGGACCGGATACCCAAGGGCAAGGCGTTTTTTGAGGACCTACGCGCTTCAAAGGTCCCTGTGTAGGAGCGAGCTTGTCTCGCGATCTTTTGATCTTTAAAAGATCGCGAGGCAAGCTCGCTCCTACAGGGGCGTTTTACGCCTGCCACGCCAAAGGGGGGACGAAGCTTTCGAGTTCGTCTTCTACGGCCTGGATGATGCGTGCCACTTCCCCGGTGCTCATGCTGGTGGCGCAGGGGATGCCGGCAATGGCAATCATGGTTTCTCCGGTGGCGCGGTCAAACAACCGGGCAACCATGCTCTTGGGCGCGTCCATGGTCGCCTCGAAGCCAATGGGGTGAAAGTGCCAGCGCATGAGTTGGCAGGCGTTGGGGAAGCTGAATTTATCGATGGAGCTGACAGTTTTCATTAAGAGCGATTCCTTTTGCTCTGACGTGATGGCGAGGCGCTAACCTCTCCTTGAGTGTTTGCGAGTCTTTCGTGTTTAACCTAGCACTCATCAGTGATGGCGATAAGCCTTTTTTTGCATTTCGTCGGTTTTATGGCGCCAGTTTTGATGTGTGTCATGCGCTGCGGCAAATTTGGCTCCGTCCAGCTGTTATTGAAGCGTGTGGGTAAACTCGGCATTCTGTGTTTTTTGCCAGTTGAGCGTTCTATGTCACTCCCCGACGACGGCCCTGAACAGACCCAAGCGACTGGCGAAACGGTCATGCGCTACCACCTGTGCTGGAAGTACCGCGATCTGGACGGAGTGATGGCGCTTTATCATCCTGACGTGCGCTACCACGACTTCTTCCAGAACCGCGTCATGGTCCTCTCTGAATTGCGCGAGTACGTGCAAAAGTCCATGCCCAGGGCGGCAGATGAGGCGCTGGAACACAGCGACCGGATTCGTCTGGACGGCAATACCGCGTTCATTCAATACCGCATGACCTTGCGCGGCAGTCAGGGGCTGGTGTCGTTTCGCGCCAGTGAAGCCATTACCGTGCGCGACGGCCTGATCTGGCGCGTCAATGAATACGCCTCGCTGGTGCATGAGGCTGCCCATGACACCGCACAACAACCGCCGCTGCGCCCGGCGGTCAGTCGCCTCGGGCTCTCAGCCCGGCAATTGAGCTTTATGGCGCAAGACCTGCAAACCTACTTCGAACGTCAGCAGCCCTATCTCGACCCCGAACTGGACCTGCAACAGGTGGCCAAGGCCTGCGGCTACACGCGCAACCAGATGTCGTATTTGCTGAACAAGGTGCTGGGCCAAAGCTTTTATCGCTATGTGAATCAAGCGCGGTTGCGGCATGTGCTGGCGGCGATGGATGCGGCGGTGGCACCGGTCAAGGTAGATGAGGTGGCGTTTTCGGCGGGGTTCAACTCGATATCGGCCTTTTACACCTGTTTTCGCCAGCACACCGGCCAGTCACCCAAGGCCTACGCCAAGCAAATTTCTTTGCGGGCACGCACGCAAGACGCTGGCTGAGCACTGACGCTAGGATCGACCCATTCTTGAACCCAAGGTGGAGTCGGTAATGCCTGCATGGCGCGCGATCAGTTTATGGATGGACCAGCTTGAGGAAACCCTGACGCCTCGGCCCTCGCTTGAGCACGACCTGGAGGTCGACGTGCTGATCATTGGCGCTGGCTACACCGGGTTGTGGACCGCGTACTACCTTAAACGCCATGCCCCCGAATTGAGCGTCGCCATTGTCGAGGCGCAGACCGCAGGTTTTGGTGCGTCGGGCCGCAATGGCGGCTGGCTGATGGGCAACCTGCTGGGCGAAGACCGCTTGCTTGCCGGGCTCTCGGCCGCACAACGACGCGCATCATTCGACTTGCTGCACGGCATCCCGGACGAAGTCAAAAGCGTGATTGATCGCGAGGGCATCGACTGCGACTACCGCAAAGGCGGCGCCTTGTACTGTGCGGCGCGTTATCCGGAGCAAGAAGCCAGCATGCGCCGATACTTGGGCAAATTGCATGCCCAAGGCTTGAGTGACGCCGACTACCGCTGGCTAAGCCCTAATGAGCTGGCGCAGCAGATCCGGGTTGCCAAACCCTACGGCGGTATCTTTACACCGCACGTGGCAACCATTCACCCGGCCAAGCTGGTGCGTGGGCTGGCCCGCGCTGTCGAGCGCATGGGCGTGCAGATATTTGAGCAAAGCCCGGTGACTGATTGGCAGCCCGGCAAGGCCCGCACGGCCAAGGCGCAGGTTCGCAGCCGCTGGGTGGTACCCGCAGTGGAAGGCTATGCCAACACCCTGGCGCCTCTGGGGCGTTATCAGTTGCCGGTGCAAAGCTTGATTGTCGCCACCGAGCCGTTGTCCGAGGCACTGTGGGACAGCATCGGCCTGTCGCACGGGCAAGCCTTTAGCGAGAGCAGCCGCCAAGTGACCTACGGCCAGCGCACGGCGGATAACCGTCTGGTGTTCGGCGCGCGCGGGGGCTACCAGTTTGGCGGGCGCCTGCGGGAAAACTTCGACCTGACTGCCAGCGAAATAGAGCTGCGCCGCTACCTGTTCGGTGAACTGTTCCCGCAATTGAAAAACGTCGAGATCAGCCATGCGTGGGGCGGAAACCTGGGGATGTCGCGGCGCTTCCAGCCGCACATGCTCTGTGACCGCCAGCAGGGCGTTGCGCTGGCCGGGGGCTACGGCGGTGAAGGCGTGGGTGCCAGTCATTTGGGCGGCCGAACCTTGGCCGACCTGATTCTGCAACGGGACACGGCAGAGGTTAAACAGCCTTGGGTGTTAACCGAAGGCGGGTTGAAAGCGCTCAAGGCCTGGGAGCCCGAACCGTGCCGCTGGTTGGGTTACAACGCGATCATTCGCAGCTTTGTGTACGAAGACAAAACCCTGGCGAATCTTAATAGCCCGCCGTGGCGTCGGCAATTTGCCAGCCGTGTGGCGGGTTTTATGGAAGGTTTCATGCAGTAACCCTTGTTGTCTTGATCAGGAAGTTTTTTATGAGCATCACGCACTTTAAAAACACCGCCCATGCTGTGCTGCAAGAGTCCTTCCCGGTGGCTGTGCCGCTGGGAACGCCAGTGTCGGTTACCTCGGTCACCTGTGTTGAGCGCACCGATGGCGTCGAAACCGGAATCTGGGAGTGCACGCCGGGGCGCTGGCGTCGGCAAATCGTCCAGCAGGAGTTTTGCCACTTTATTCAAGGCCGCTGCACTTTCACCCCCGATGGCGGTGAACCCCTGACTATAGAAGCGGGCGATGCACTGATGTTGCCTGCCAACAGCACCGGTATCTGGGACATCCAGGAAACCGTGCGCAAGACCTATGTATTGATCTTTTGATCGCTTAACACTGCCGATACCTGCCTATAAAAAAGCTGCCCAAAACATGCTAGGAATCGAATCATGAAGCGTATGACTACCCTGTTGCCCCTAATGCTGGTTGGTACGTTGTGTCAGGCCGCCGAGACGGTGAAGGTCTACAACTGGTCGGATTACATTGCGCCAGACACGATGAAGAATTTTCAACGCGACACCGGCATCGGTTTTACCTATGACCTGTTCGACAGCAACGAGACGCTGGACGGCAAGTTGATGACCGGCAACTCCGGGTATGACGTGGTGTTCCCGTCCAACCACTTCATGGCCCGGCAGATTGAAGGCGGGGCGTTGAAGAAGCTCGACAAGAGCCAATTGCCCAACTGGAAAAACCTCAACCCGGTGCTGCTCAAGGCGCTGGAAGTCAACGACCCGGGCAATGAGCATGGCTTCCCTTACTTGTGGGGCAGCACCGGGATTGGCTACAACGTGGCCAAGGTCAAAGCGGTCTTGGGTGATAACGCGCCGGTCGATTCCTGGGACTTGATCTTCAAGCCCGAGAACATGGCCAAACTCAGCAAGTGCGGCGTTGCGATTCTCGACAATGGCCCGGAAATCCTCCCGGCTGCCCTGAATTATCTGGGCTTGCCACCCCACAGCAAAAACCCGGATGACTACAAGAAAGCCGAAGATTTGCTGATGAAAGTCCGGCCTTACATCAGTTACTTCCATTCCTCGAAATACACCAGCGACCTGGCCAACGGCAATATCTGCGTGGCGGTAGGCTTCTCGGGGGACATTTTGCAGGCGGAGACCCGGGCTAAAGAAGCGAAAAATGGCATCGAGATTGGTTACTCGATTCCCAAGGAAGGGGCGGCGATCTGGTTTGACATGGTTGCCATGCCCGCCGATGCGCCAGACGAAAAAGCTGCGTACAGCTTTATGAACTACTTGCTGCGCCCGGATGTGATGGCGGGCATCAGCAACTACGTGCATTACGCCAACGGCAACCAGCAGGCGGACGCGTTGGTCAGTCCTGAGATCAAGGCCGACACCAAGGTTTACCCGACGCCAGAAATGATGGGCAAGTTGTTCGCACTCGAAGCCATGCCGCTAAAAATTGACCGGGTCCGCACCCGCGTGTGGACCAAAATCAAGGCGGGCGAGTAACTCCCTCTCTGTAGGAGCGAGCTTGTCTCGCGATCTTTTCAAAAAATCAAAAGATCGCGAGGCGAGCTCGCTCCTACAGTTTCAGCTCAATTCACCCGATTGGCAGGGCGTTCGCCGGCCAGGGCGGCCAGCAGGTTATCGACGGCGCAGCGTGCCATCGCTTCTCGGGTTTCAACGGTAGCCGAGCCGATATGCGGTGTGGCCACCACGTTGTCCAGTTGCAGCAACGGCGAGTCCACTTCCAGCGGCTCGCGTACAAACACATCCAGCCCGGCGGCGCGGATCTGGCCCTGTTGCAGGGCCTTAATCAGCGCCGCTTCATCCACTACTTTGCCCCGCGAGATATTGATAAAGATGCTCTCGGGGCGCATCAGGGCGAACTGTTCAGCACCGATCAAACCCTCGGTTTGCGCCGTCAGCGGCAAGGTCAGGCACACAAAGTCGGCTTCTTGCAGCAACTCGTTGAGGCTGCGGTAGCGCGCATTGAAGCGCGCCTCAACCGCAGGCTTTGGCGAATTGCTGTGGTAGATCACCGGCATGCCGAAACCAAAGTGACCGCGCTGGGCGAGAGCTTCACCAATGCGGCCCATGCCGATAATGCCCAGGGTTTTGCCATGCACGTCGGTGCCAAAAGATTCGGGCCCGATGTTCTTCAGCCACTGGCCATTGCGCACCTTAATTGCCAGTTCCACCACGCGCCGGGCGCTGGCCAATATCAACGCAAAACCGGTGTCTGCCGTCGTCTCGGTGAGGACATCCGGGGTATTGGTGAGGATGATGTTGCGCCGGGTCAGGTAGTCAATATCGTAGTTATCAACGCCCACGGACACGCTGGCCACGGCTTCAAGCTTGGGGGCCAGGTCGAGCAATTGCGCATCGAGTTTAAGGCTGGCGCCAAGTAAGCCGTGGGCGTAGGGCAGAGCGGCGCGCAGTTGCTCCAGCCCTTGGGCGTCGAGGCGCTTGATCAGCGTGACGTCTGTTTCGGCTTGCAGGCGCTGCATCAGCGGTTCAGACAGTTCTTTGTACAGCACGACGTGTTTTTTCAAGGGGTTCACCGACATTCAAATCAAGAGTGGGCCAAGCGCTGCGGGGCGCGGCGTTTAGGGGCAACCGGATCTTTGTGCGTTGGGGTGAGCATCAAGGTCAACAGCACCGAGATCAGCAGGGCGCCGCTCATCAGCAGGTACGACGCGCCCGGCGAGCCGGTTTCGCTGTTCAGGTAACCCACCAGATATGAGCCGCCAAATGAGCCCAAGGCGCCCATACTGTTGATCAATGCCATGGCGCCGCCTGCCACGTTAGCCGGGAGGATTTCCGGAATGATGGCGAAAAATGGGCCATACGGCGCGTACATGCAGGCCCCAGCAATCACCAGCAATGTGTAAGACCACCAAAAGTGCTCGGCGCCCAATGCGTAGGAACCGTAGAAGGCGATAGAGGCAATCAGCAGCGGTGGCCAGACAAAGCGTTTACGCTTTTGCAGTTTGTCCGAGCCCCACGACACCGCGAGCATGCCGATCACGGCTGCCAGATAGGGCAGGGCCGAGAGCCAGCCGGCTTCGATCATGTCCATGTGCGCGCCCTGTTTAAGGATCGACGGCAGCCACAGCACAAAGCCGTACACGCCGATGCTCCAGCAAAAGAACTGCAAGGCCAGCAGGATGACTTTTGGCGAGCGGAAAGCCGCCGCGTAGTTCTTCACCGGGGTCATGCCCACTTGCTCGGCATCCAGCGCGCTTTGCAGGTCTTGCTTCTCTTGCTGGCTGAGCCATTTGGCATCGCTTGGGCGGTCATCCGCCAGGCGCCACCAGATAAACGCCCAGAACACGGCAGGCAAGCCTTCAACAATAAACATCCAGCGCCAGCTGTAATGCTCCACCAGATAGCCCGACAC
Organism: Pseudomonas sp. PS01297; assembly: GCF_029959305.1. Classification (NCBI taxonomy): domain Bacteria; kingdom Pseudomonadati; phylum Pseudomonadota; class Gammaproteobacteria; order Pseudomonadales; family Pseudomonadaceae; genus Pseudomonas; species Pseudomonas sp. PS01297. The sequence continues at coordinate 63,551 of NZ_JASCPQ010000003.1, read as the reverse complement.
CACCGACATCCAGAGCATGGTTACCGGGTTGCCAAGGATCAGGAAGGTATTGGCGCGCGAGCGTTCGGCACGGGTAAACCAGTGACACAAATACACCAGCATGGCGGGCATTACCGCGGCTTCAACCACGCCGAGCATGAAGCGGATGGCGATCAGGCTGTAGGCGTTGGACACCACGCCGGTCAAGGTGGCGAGCCCGCCCCAGAGAATCAGGCTGACAAAAATCAGCTTTTTGACGCTGTTGCGTTGCGCGTAGACCGCTCCGGGGACCTGGAAAAAGAAGTACCCCAGAAAGAACAGTGCTCCCAGCAACGACGACAGGCCGGGGGTGATGTTGAGGTCGGCGGCCATGCCCGAAGCGGCGGCAAAGCCATAGTTGGCGCGGTCCAGGTAGGCCAGGCTATAGGTGATGAAGACGATCGGCATGATGTACCACCACCGGCGGGTGGCGAGTTTCAGTGAGTGCATGGTGATGCTCCTGAGCTTGTTGTTTTTGTCGCAGCAGGTAACGGGTCGAGCAAAAAATCAGGCGGCGGTTGAGAACTGGTTGAGTTCAGCGCGGGTCGGCAGGCCCTCCATGTCGCCACGGCTTTGCACGGCGCGACTGCCGATCCAGTTGCCGCGTTGCACCGCTTGGGCAAGGCTGAGGTTTTCCAGCAGGGCGCTGATCACCCCCACGGCAAAGCCATCGCCCGCACCCACGGTGTCGATCACGTGGGCGACAGGCACGGCGGGCACAAATTGCTCGGTAGTGGCGGTGCGCAAGAACGCGCCTTTAGCGCCGAGTTTGATGATCACCGCCTCGGCGCCTTGGTCCAGATAGAACGCGGCAATGTCTGCAGGGGCGTCGTAGCCGGTGAGCAGGCGGCCCTCTGCAAGGCCTGGCAGCACCCAGTGCGCGTGGGCGGCAAGGGCGTTGATGTCGCGAATCATCTGTTGTTCACTGGCCCATAGCGACGGGCGCAGGTTCGGGTCAAACGACACACTTTTACCGGCGGCGCGCATCGCCCGCATCAGTTCAAAAGACAACTCATTGCAACTGGCTGAAAGCGCAGGCGGGATGCCGGTGGCATGCAAGTGTCGGGCGCTGATCAACGCGTCGCTGATCACCGAGCGGTTCAGGTGGCTGGCGGCAGAACCCCGGCGAAAGTACTCCACGTACGGGTCGCTGCCGTCATCGACGCGCGATTTAAGTTGAAAACCTGTGGGGTGCTGCGGGTCAATCGCCACATGCTGGCAGTCCAGCCCTTCGCCTTGCAGGGTGTTGAGCACAAAGCGCCCGAGGGAGTCAGCCCCTACGCGGCTCAACCAGTTCACATTGAACCCCAGACGGGCCAGGCCAATGGCCACGTTGCTGTCCGCGCCGGCGATGCGTTTGTGAAACGTCTCGACCAAGGCCAGGTCGCCGGTTTGCTCGGCCACCCACATGGCCATGGTTTCGCCAAATGACAACACATCGACGTTAGACATAGCTCGGCTCCTGTTGGGTGTGACTGAGTCGGGACAGAACCTGTACGTGTTGGCGGGTCAGCCAGGTCAGGTCGTTGCCTTGCAGCGGGTATTCGACGGCGCGGGGCAGGCCGTGGGGCATGTGACCCATGAGCTGTTGCCAGGTTTGCAGGTCGGTGGCCGTCGGCGGGGTGGCAATCAACTTGCCATCCGGTCGTCTCGCCACGCCTTTGCAATGCACATAGGTCACGTGGCGGCCCAGCAGGCGCGCGGCGGTACTGGCCGACTGGTCTTGCCACTGCCAGTTGCCAATGTCGAAGGTCATGCTGACGGGGGCTTGCAGTTGCTCGACGCTGTCGAAAAAGCGCTGCATGGGCTCGATGCGCCCGCCTTGGGAGGTTTGGTCGTTTTCCACCAGCAAGCGTACGGACTGCTGCTCAAGGCAGGCGGCCAGCTGGCGCATGTCGCAATGCTCGGTGAAGTACCCCAGTGAGACCTTCAGCCACTTGGCACCGAAGGCCTGGGCCCGTTGCAGGGTTGGCAGCAGTTGCGGGTTGGGACGTGACTGACCGGCGTCCCACAGTTCCATCGGCGATGAATACAGGCATTCCAGATCGTGCTGATGAACAGCCAGGCTAAAGCTGGCCGGGTCTTCGCCGGTGAGCAACTCTTCGCGCAGCTCGATACGTGTGGCGCCGGCTTTGGCCAGCAGCTCGATGAAACTGGCTTGGCCGCGTTCGCGAACAAGGTCGGCGCCGTAGCTCGACAGGCTGATGGAAACGGGAAATGTGTTCATTGTTATTGCTCTCTGAAACCGGTTTCATTTTTGTACAGCGTTAAGGGCTGACGACCGGATAACGGCTGTCAGCCCCTCAAGCGTCAGGGGGTAGCGTGTTGTGTTGAGCCGCGAACGATCAGGCGGGCGGCGAAGTCCAGGTTGTGCGCGGGGCCGGTGTCACCCTTGAGGCGCCTGAGCAGGCAGTCGAACGCGCTGGCGCCGATCTGTTGTGTCGGTTGGGCGAGGGCGGTGATGCCGCTGCCCACCAGCGCAAACCAGTCCAGGTCATCCAGGGCGATCAGGCCAACGTCTTCGAACAGGCGGCAGTTCAACTCGCGCAAAACCTGGGTGCACGCCAGGGCGGCCACGCCGTTGGAACAAAAGATGGCCTTGGGGCCGGGACCAGCCGCTTGCAGAAATGCCTGGATATCGGTGTTGAGTTGCGGGCCGGTTTGCACCGCTGCGCCGCTGAGCGACGGGTGTTGGGCCAAGTGCTGATTGAAGCTCTCGATACGCTCGCTGCGTGAGCTGGTGCCGTCAATCGGCTCGCTGACCAGCAGTAGATCGCGATAACCCTGCTCTTGCAGGTGCTCAAGGGCCATGCGCACGGCACCGGCGTTGTCGAGGCCGACCATGTCGCTGTGCAGTTGCTCGACTTTTCGGTCGATAAGGACGATGGGCATCTCTTGGTGCAGCGCTTGCAGCGCGTCAGGATGATGGCCAAGGGTGTTCAGAATCAGGCCTTCGATGTTGTAAGAACGTAGCGCCGCGAGGTGCTGATGCTCTTGCTCATCGTTGCGGTCGGTGTTGCACACCACCAGGTTGTAGCCGTGCTGGCGACAGGCGGTTTCAACGCCATGCATCACCGCAATCGAATAGGGGTTGCGAATATCGGCCACCAGCATGCCGATCAGCCGGGTACGGCCGCGCTTAAGGCCTCGGGCCATTTGATTGGGGCGATAGCCCAGCTCGTTGATAGCGTGTTCGATACGTTCAGCGATGGCCGCGGACAACAAGGCCCGGTCTTCACCGATAAAGCGCGACACACTGGCCTTGGAGACGCCAGCGCGCCGGGCAACATCAAGCATGGTCACGCGGGTGCGCTGGGCTGCAGAAAAACTGTTCACGGCCTGAAACCTTTTATTGGTGTTATCGCAGGCGGTTTCGATCAGAGGGCGATGAAACCGGTTTCAGGAAAACTCAAATCACCCGGTGTCGTCAAGTTTTGCGTGCACTCGATTTCAATAAACCGCTGAATGACCGTGGCGGGGATCTGGGTAGCAGTTGACGAGCTGTGCGAGGCTACGTCCGATTGCGAAGCGATCGCAAATACCCAAACCCCGATTAATCTGGCCAAACAGGTAAGGCCTTTTGCGACGACTACGTCATCGGACGTAGCCTCGCACAGCTCGTCAACTGCTACAGGTTTTGCAGGGTTTACACCTTGAACTGGCCCAATAATCCGTTGAGCTGCACGCTCAGTTCCTTGAGGTGAGCGCTGTCGGCACTCGATTGTTCGGCAGCCTTGGCGGTGTTTTGCGAAAGGCCGGCGGCCTGGGTGACGTTTTGGTTGATGTCCTCCACAACGTGCGCTTGTTGCAACGTGGCGCTGGCGATCGATGCGTTGAGCTCGTTCAGGTTGCTGAGCGCCTGGCCGATGGTGGTCAGGCTGTTGCCGGCCTGGGTGGCTTGTTCGATGGTCGCTTGCGACGCCTGGCTGCTGCTGGCAATCACATTCACGGCTGCGTCGGAGTGCTGCTGCAACGCTTCAATCATGGTCTGGATTTCAGCCGTGGATTTTTGCGTGCGCTGGGCCAGCAAGCGCACCTCGTCCGCGACCACGGCAAAGCCGCGACCCTGTTCACCGGCACGCGCCGCTTCAATGGCCGCGTTCAGGGCCAGCAAGTTGGTCTGTTCGGCAATCGAGCGGATCACTTCAAGCACGCTGCCGATGCCGCTGCTTTGCGTGGCCAGCGTGCGGATCACCTCGACCGCCTGATCAATGGTGATCGACAGTTGGTCGATCTGCTTCAGGCTGCTGTCGATGTTCTGCTGGCCCAGCTCGGCCTGGGTCTGCGCACCGCGCATTTCGCCGGCTGCGTGTTCGGCGTTTTTGGCCACCTCTTGCACGGCGTAGGTGACTTCGTTGATCGCCGTGGCGACTTGATCCATCTGCGAGGCTTGCTGCTGGCAACGTTGCTGGGCTTGCGTCGCGTCGTTGCCGATCTGCGTCGAAGACTGTTCCAGCGCCGTGGCGGTGGACTGCAAGTGGCGGATGACCGTGCGCAGCTTGGTGGTGAAGGTGTTGAAGTGCCGGGCAAGCTCGGTGACTTCATCGCGCCCGTGGGTGTCGAGGCTGCGGGTCAGGTCACTTTCGCCGCTGGCAATATTGGCCATGGCCTGCACCGCCTCTTTTAACGGGCGGGCAATGCTGCGGGCGATCAGCCTGACCAGCACGACCATGATCAGCGCAATCGTCAGGCCGGCGACACTGGCTTTCCAGACTTGCGCTTGAAACTCGGCCTGCATGTCGTCGATGTACACCCCGGAGCCAATCACCCAGCCCCATGGCTCGAACAGCTGCACATAAGAGGTTTTTGCCACCGGCTCGTCAGCGCCGGGTTTGGGCCAGCGGTATGCCAGGTTGCCTGAACCTTGGGTCTTGGCCAGTGCGACCATCTCATTGAAGATCGCAACACCGTCCGGGTCCTTGATGGCAGACAGGTCTTTGCCGTCGAGTTTGGGGTTGGTCGGGTGCATGACCATAAAGGGGCGCAGGTCATTGATCCAGAAGTAGTCGCCCTGGTCATAACGCATCTTGCCGATGACCTGCAGCGCTTGTTGTTGCGCGACATCACGGCTTAACGATCCGGCAGTTTCAAGGCCATGGTAGTAGTCCAGAACGCCACTGGCGGCTTGCACCACGTGCCGGGTTTTCTGCGCTTTGCCTTCATTCAAATCGTCATGTATCTGCTTTAGCATCAGCAAACCCAACGCCAGCAGCATGGCCATTGCCACGATCAAGATCAGCCACAGACGCTTGCTGATGGACAACGTGCGCAGGGTATTCATACAGCGGTCACTCCTTTGTTGTTCTTGTTGTCAACGCTCGCACTCAGAGCAGCGAAAGTGGAACGTGTCTGATAGGATCTCGGCCGAAATTCAGAAAGCTGAATCTTTATTGTTTTCTGACAGTTATTTCACATCCCGTCAGTGAACATGCAACACCCGCAACCACGGGTCGGCACCGGTTGCACACACTTACTTTTTGGCTAATCAGCGCGGCATGACGCCGCGCTTTAATGGGGGAATGATGGATCTTTGGACTGCCGCACAGGCGTTGATACTCGGTGTCGTTGAGGGCCTTACGGAATTCTTGCCGGTCTCAAGCACTGGCCACCAGATTATTGTGGCTGACTTGCTGAACTTCGGCGGCGAACGCGCCATGGCGTTCAACATCATTATCCAGCTGGGCGCCATTTTGGCGGTTGTCTGGGAGTTTCGCCGCAAGATCCTCGACGTTGTCGTGGGTTTGCCGACGCAACCCAGCGCGCGCCGTTTTACCGTCAACCTGATCATCGCTGTCCTGCCAGCTGTGGTGTTGGGGGTGATCTTCGCTGACATGATTCACGAATACCTGTTCAACCCGATTACCGTGGCCTCTGCCCTGGTTATCGGCGGTGTGATCATGCTCTGGGCCGAGCGCCGTACTCACGTCATTCGCGCTGAAACCGTAGACGACATGACCTGGAAAGACGCGGTCAAAATCGGTTTTGCACAATGCCTGGCGATGATCCCGGGGACCTCGCGTTCGGGCTCGACCATCATCGGCGGCCTGTTGTTCGGCCTGTCGCGTAAAGCAGCCACCGAGTTTTCGTTCTTCCTGGCGATGCCAACCATGGTCGGTGCGGCGGTGTACTCGGGTTACAAGTACCGTGAACTGTTCCAGCCTGACGACTTGCCAGTATTCGCCATCGGTTTTGTCACGGCGTTCATCTTCGCCATGATCGCGGTCCGTGCGTTGCTCAAGTTCATTTCCAACCACAGCTATGCCGCGTTCGCCTGGTACCGCATTGCCTTCGGCATGCTGATTCTGGCGACCTGGAAATTCGGCTGGATTGACTGGTCGGCGGCAGGTTGAAAACCTCGGCCAACGATCGGCGCGGCTCGGCAGGTGTGCCTGAGCAGCCAGCTGGGCCAATGCGCGGCGTGAAGCTCAAGCTGCTGGCGTTACTGCTGCTGTGCGCGATGCCGCTGGGAGGCTCGCTGAGCCTGTTGCTCACCGGCATCACCCGGGTGCCTCTGCTTGTTTATGGCGTGGCCAGTGTCGTGGCGTTCATCCTTTATGGCTATGACAAACAGCAAGCCCGGCATGGCCGCTGGCGCACCCCGGAAAAGCTCCTGCACGGTGTTGAGTTGCTGGGAGGCTGGCCGGGTGCGCTGGTAGCCCAGCAAGTGTTTCGCCACAAGACCCGCAAGGTGTCTTTTCAGGTCTGGTTCTGGTTGATCGTGGCCGTGCATCAAGCGGTCTGGGTTGACGTGCTGTTCTTGAAAATCACCTTTCTGAACCTGTAAGCGGCTGCTATGAGCGTCAGATCAATAAGCCGATCTGACGCTTTTTCGGCAGTTTGCCAACCACCAATTGGTGGGATCGGCGCAGCAAGTCTTGCAGTTCTTCAGCGCCCATCGGGTAAGGTGCCTGCATGTTGATCCAGTGGGCCCGCGCCAGATACGGCGAAGGGCGTATCCCAGGACGATCGATGTAACCCAGAAACAATTCTTTCTCGACCTTGAACGACAACCCGTTGCTGTTGAGGTTGAACAGGGCAAACATTTTGCTCTGATCGATATAGAACACTTCAACCCCGCCCCATTTCACATCCTCCTTGACCCCCGGCAGGCTGCGGCAGAACTCGGCTACCTGTTCCTTGGACATGATTTTTTGCGTGTTGGACGTGCGCGTCATAGGGTTTTTTCTCCGCAGCGTTCGAAGGTATCAGCCAAATGTTCGATCCAGGCCCGCACCGCTGGCATGACGCCACGCCGGTGCGGGTACACGGCTTGCAGCCAGCCGCCGGGCAGTGACCATTGAGGCAGGAGCTGCACCAGCTCACCGGTTTCAAGCTCTTGCTCGCAATACATCAAGGGCAGCACGGTGAAGCCTAGCCCTTGCAGGGCGCAGGCTTTGCGCACGTTAAAGTCATCAATGCCCAAGCGTGCTTCCAGCACCATGTCTGAGGCTTTGCCGTGCTCATCGAGCATGCGCAAATGCACCATGCGATCGGCCTCAAGCGCCCCCAGCACCGGGGCGTTTTTGAGATCGTCCGGAGTCTTGATTGCCCACTGCTCAGCGAACGCCGGGCTGGCGACCATGACGGTCACCGCCTTGCGCAAACGCCGCGTCACCAGCAGCGGGTCTTCATCGCCCAGTTCGCGGACGCGCATGGCCACGTCAATGCCTTCGGTGATCAAGTCTACGCGGCGGTTGAGCAGGCTGACTTCCAGTTGCACATGGGGGTAGGCGCGCAGAAAAGAGCTGACCACATCGGGCATAAACTGATGGGCCAGACCCACCGGGCACGAGACCCGCAGGCGCCCTCGGGGCTCGCTGGACATGCTGGCCACGGCCTCGTCGGCCATTTCGGCTTGCAACAGCATGGCCTGGCAATGACTCAAGTAGCGCTCGCCAACGGCGGTGAGCTTTAGCTGGCGCGTGGTGCGCTGCAACAGACGTGCACCCAGGCGCTCTTCAAGTTCGGCCACACGCCGCGACAGGCGTGACTTGGGGATGCCCAACAGACGGCCCGCTGCCGCAAAACCACCGGCTTCGACCACTTTGGCGAAGTAGTACAGATCATTAAGGTCCTGCATTGCTTTTCTCACTGTCCTACAGGTGGGACGAACTATCGCATGCTCGCTGACTTATCGTCGATTGCTTTCATCGGTAGCATCACCTTCACTTGATCGCCTGAGGCGGTCTTAATTTGGAGATCCGCATGAAACTTTTGCATATCGATTCGAGCATCTTGGGCGACAACTCGGCTTCGCGTCAGCTGAGCGGTGAAGTAGTCAAGGCTTGGCAAGCGGCTGAGCCGAGTGTTGAAGTGAGCTACCGCGACCTCGCCAGCGAAGGCATTGAGCACTTCTCGGCGGCCACCCTGGTGGCGGCTGGCACCCCGGCTGAACTGCGTGATGCGGCGCAAAAATACGAAGCGCAATTGAGCGCAGACACCCTGGCGCAGTTCCTGGCCGCGGATGCAGTGGTTATCGGCGCGCCGATGTACAACTTCACCATTCCAACCCAACTCAAGGCCTGGATCGACCGTATTGCGGTGGCCGGTCAGACCTTCCGTTACACCGAAACCGGCCCGGTTGGCTTGTGCGGCGGCAAGAAAGTGATCGTGGTCTCGACCTCTGGCGGCATTCACTCGGGCCAGGCGACGGGCGTTGCGCACGAAGAGTATTTGAAAGTGTTGCTGGGTTTTCTCGGCATCACTGATGTTGAGTTTGTTCGTGCGCAGGGCCTGGGTTATGGCGATGAAGTGCGCAGCAAAGCCCTGAGCGATGCTCATCAGCACATTAGTCAGGGTCTGTTCAGCGCCGCGTAAGCTGCCCTGTAGTGCCCGCATAATAAAACTCTGTATTCTGGATACCGTCATTGGCCAGAGTACGGAGTTTTTTGCATCTGGCTTTAATGGCTTGGGTTATGCAAAGAAGTGGGTAACCGTCTTTTTTCATTGCCTGCTGCAAGCTGAGCGCTATTAAAGGTAAGCCGCCATGATGCGTCTATGCGCTGTCGTGTTTCTCATAATGGCTAGTTGCCCTGTGCTGGTGCACGCCGAGCCACTGAACCAATGGAGCGTGGGCTTTCATCGCCTCAGCTTTCTGGACCCGGTGGACGGCCAGCCTATGAACGCCATCGCCTTCTATCCGTCTACCGATGACGAAGTCCACAGCCGCATTGGCGTCTACGACATCGATGCCAGCGAAGATGCCAAAATTGCCATCGGCCATTACCCGTTGCTGGTGCTGTCCCATGGAAACGTCGGCACGCCGCTGGCGCTGCACGACCTGATCACCGCACTGGCACGCAAAGGCTTTGTTGTCGTCGCGGTGCTGCATCCGGGTGACAACTTCAAAGACCACAGCCGTACCGGCACCCTGAGCAATCTATACGGGCGGCCGATGCAAATATCGGCGGCGATTAGCGCCGTGCTGGATGAAAACAGCCTGTCTGCTTACGTCGATGCGGATCAGGTCGGAGTGATCGGCTATTCGGCAGGTGGTGAAACGGCGCTGATTCTGGCTGGGGCCGAGCCTGACTTGAACCGACTGCGGCGTTATTGCCAAGAGCGGCCCGATGACCACGATGCCTGCACGACCCAAGGTGAACTGATCGCTGATCGGGATGATTTGTTGCCCGTCGCGGACCCGCGTGTGCGTGCGTTGCTGTTAATGGCGCCGCTGAGCCTGATGTTTGGCCGCGACACCCTGGCCCAAGTGCATGTGCCGGTTTTGTTGTACAGCGGCGAGGGTGATCAAACCGTGTTCCCGGACAAAAATGCCGAAGCCCTGGCGCGTAAATTACCGATCCCCCCTGAGTTCAATCTGATCCCCGGCGCTGGACATTTTGTGTTTCTGGCGCCTTGCTCGGATGAACAGCGCGCAACCATGGCCTGGGCCTGCACCGATGCTGACGGGGTTGATCGTGAGGATATCCATCGCGATTTGATTTACGAATCAGGGCGCTTTTTCAGTAAGGCGCTGAATAACAACGCCCACACACTGTTACGTACCGCAGACCACTAGCGGGCCCGGCGCGAGAGCCCTAGGGTAAGCAGCAGGCCCGCAATGCACATCAGTGCTGCGCTGAAGAAAATCCAGGGATACCCCAGGTTCAAGGCGATGGCGCCCATCAGCGGCCCGGCCATGGCCAGCGCCAGATCAAAAAATACTGCATAAGCGCCCAAGCCTGCACCCCGGCTCGAACTGGGGACTTGCTTGACCGCCTCAACGCCCAGGGCCGGGTACACCAGTGACAGGCCAAACCCTGCCAACCCGGCACCGATCAAGGCATAGCCGGTAGACGGCGCGAGCCACAACAGCACCAGCCCCAGGGTTTCCATGGCCATACAGGTCATTGCGACGCTGTAGCCACCCAGGCGGTTAATGCTGTTGGTGAAAATCAGCCGGGACAGGATAAAACACACGCCAAACACCGACAGGCAATAGGCGGCGCCCGTCCAGCCCCGGTCGATATAGAACAGCGTGATAAAGGTCGTCAGCGTGCCATAACCAATAGATGCCAGCATCAGGCTGAGGCCATAGGGCGCGATCAGCCCCAGCACCGACCAAAAGGACAGGCGCACCCCGGCGATCACCGGCGTCGAGGTTTTGTTGCGGATGGTCAGCAGTGCCAGCAACGCCAGCCCCAGCAGCGCAATGCCCAGGCTGGAAAACCCCAATGTGTCGATCATCAGCACGCCCAGCGGGGCACCCAGGGCAATCGCCCCGTAAGAGGCAATACCGTTCCAGCCAATGGTGCGGGCGGTGTGTTCCGAGCCGACTTGCGCGATGCCCCAACTGATCGTGCCGACACCGATAAGCCCTTGGGCAATGCCCAGAAAAATGCGCCCGACGATCAAAATACCAAGGCTCAGCAGCGGGGAGCTTTGCAGCATAACGGCGACGTACGTGAGTACGCCGCTGATGGCGATGCCGATCAGGCCGTACACCACCGCAGGCTTGGTTCCGCGTTTGTCGACGATACGCCCTGCCGAAGGACGCGTCAGCAGGGTGGCGAGGTATTGCGAGGCGATGGTCAGGCCGGCAACCACAGCGCTGAAACCCAATTGGTCATGCACATAGCCCGGCAAGACCGCGATGGGCAAGCCAATGCAGATAAAGGCGATAAAGGTGTAAAAAACAATCGACAGGATTTGCAGCGTAACCGACAGAGAACTCGGATGAGGAGGGTGTTGCGCAGACATGAGCAGCGGTTCCGGCTGGCGTTTGGGCGCCGCTATGATGGCGTGCCTGCCGGTTAAATGAAAGCAGGCTAACGATAGTTCGTTTGGAGCACCCTTTTAACCTCGTGAGCCATAACGCCGATCGGTTCAAGCCCCGCCTTTTTCCAGTGATACGCAACCCCGAATCGGCAGCAGCTTATGAGTTGCTCCAGTAAGGGGTTGCGCAGGGTTTCGCCGCGTCGCATCAGGCCCGGGACCTGTTTATTCGGCACTTCTATCGTTATGGCTAGAGACGAATTGGCGAAAACGTTCGGTGGGCAAGCCTTCGAACAGTTCCGTCGGCGTGCCCTGAGCGTCGATCAAGCCGCCGTGCATGAACACCACCCGATTCGACACGTGCCGGGCAAAGCCCATTTCGTGTGTGACCACCAGCATGGTGCGGCCTTCTTCGGCCAGTGAGCGCATCACTCGCAACACCTCGCCCACCAGTTCAGGGTCGAGCGCCGAGGTGGGTTCGTCGAACAGCATTACTTGCGGGTTCATCGCCAGTGCGCGGGCAATTGCGACCCGTTGTTGCTGCCCGCCGGACAGGTGCGCCGGGTAGTAGTCCTTACGCTCGTACAGGCCGACCTTGTGCAACAGGGCCTCGGCCTCTTCGATGCATTCGGCGCGAGGGCGTTTGAGCACACGCATCGGGCCTTCTATCACGTTCTGCAGCACCGTCATGTGCGACCACAGGTTGAAGCTCTGGAACACCATGCCCAGGCTACTGCGCATGCGCTCGACCTGGCGGTTGTTGCTCGGCGTTTGACGGCCGTCGACATGCTGTTTCATCTCGATCACTTCACCGTTGACGCGGATGATGCCTTGATCGGGGGTTTCCAGCAGGTTGATACAGCGCAGGAACGTACTTTTACCGGACCCGCTGGCGCCGAGGATCGAGATCACGTCACCTTTGTGTGCGTCCAGATCAATACCCTTGAGGACATGGGCGCTGCCGAAGGACTTCTGGATGTTAGTGACCGACAAGGCTGAAGCGGACTGAATGCTCATGGCAGGCTCCGTATCAAATCAGGAATGGGAAGGCAGTGAAGGGCTGGATTTTTTTGCGACGTCTGCGGGGCGTTCGCGCAAGTGTGGCGAGAGGCGATATTCGAGCCAGGCGACTGCACGCACCACCAGGTAGTTCAGCACCAGGTAGATCAGGGCCGCGCAAATGAACACCTCCATGGTGCGGTAGGTGCGCTGGATGATCTGCTGGGCGACGCCCGTGACATCCCAGACCGTCACCAGGCTGGCGAGGGCGGTGGATTTGACCAGCAAAATGGCTTCGGTGGAGTAGGCCGGCAAGGCCTGGCGCAGGGTCACAGGGGCAATGATCCGGTACAGCAGTTCCCAGGGCGACATGCCAATGGCCTTGCCGGCCTCGATCTGACCTTGGGGCACGCTGAGCAGGCCACCGCGGATGATTTCTGCGGTGTAACCGGCGGTGCACAAGGCCAGCGACACCACTGCGCAGCCATAAGGTGAGCGCAGCACGACCCAGGCAAAGCTGTCGCGGATGGCCGGGAACTGGCCCAGCCCGTAGTAAATCAAGAACATTTGAATCAGCAGCGGCGTGCCGCGAAACAGCATGATGTAGAACCGCGCCGGGTAGCTGAAAAACCACCAGCGGCTGACCCGCAGGCTGACGATGCCGACCGACAGGGCAAGGCCGAGCACCAACGAGCAGAAAAAGATCGACAAGGTGGTGGGCAGGGCGGCCAGCAGCTTGAGCATGGTGTCTGCGAGGAACGGAAAATCAATCATAGGTGTCGCTCCCGACGCGAACTAGACTGGGCTGCGCTGCCGCGTACGACGCACGCGAGCTTCAGCCATATGGAACAGCCGACCGGATAGGCCGGTGAGAATGAGGTACAGCGCGCCCCCGATGATGTAGAAGGTGAAATATTGGCGGGTGGACCCGGCTGCGACCTGACTGGCGCGCATCAATTCCACCAGACCGATCACGGAAATCAGCGCGGAATCCTTCAAGCTCATTTGCCAGACATTGCCCAGCCCCGGCAGCGCGTAGCGCAAAATCTGCGGCACCAGAATCCGTTTGAAGCGCATGGCACGGCTCATGCCGATGGCCATCCCGGCTTCCAGCTCGCCCCGCGACACGGCAATAAAGGCGCCCCGGTAGACTTCCGCCTGATAAGAGCCGGAAATCAGCCCCACCGCCAACGCCCCGACCAGAAAAGGCGGCACGTCGATATAACCTTCGCCGCCGAACCAATGGCCAACAGCCGTCACCACACTGGCCCCGCCAAAGTAGAACAGGTAGATCACCAGCAACTCGGGAATCCCCCTGAACAGTATCGAGTACAGATTTCCCAGCCCGCGCAAACTGCGGCGGCGGGAGAGTTTGGCCGCCGCCACCAGGCTGCCAAATACCGCCCCCACCAGCAGTGCTGCGAGGGTCAATATCACGGTCATGCCGGTGGCCTTGAGCAGCGCCATTCCCCAACCTGAGTCACCAAAACTGAGTAGCTGCAAGAGGTTCATAGAGGATCCCACGTCTAAAAAGGGTTAAGCAGCCCGGCACGCTTCACGTTGCCGGGCCGTTCAGATCATTGCTTGGGGGTCAGGTCCTGCTTGAACCACTTCTCGCTCAGGGTTTTGATCGTGCCATCAGCCATGGCTTCCTTGAGGGCGGCGTCGAACTTGGCTTTGAGCTCCACGTCGTTGTGGCGAAAGCCCAGTGCTTCGCCTTCACCCCAGATCGGGCCTTTGATCACCGGGCCGGTGTACACCAGTGACTTGTTCTCCGGCTTGTCCATGAGCGAGTTGAAGAAGGTCACGTCATCAAAGGCAACGTCGATTCGCCCGGATTGCAGGTCGAGGATGGCCTCGGACGAGCTGCCGTATTCACGGATCGTCGCTACATCCTTGAAGTTTTGATCAATGAACGAGGTGTAAATGGTGCCGGAGGCGATGCCGATGGTTTTGCCCTTAAGCGCCTTGCGCAGATCTTCAATGCCCGCCCGGATTTCCTTGGGGTCGGTGCCCAAGGTGATGGCCGCGTCAGTACCGGTTTTACCCGGCAGCAAGTCGGCTTGCAGGGCGACGAAACTGGCCGGGGTCTGGGCGTAAGGCGTAGAGAAGGCCATGACCTTCTGGCGTTCGTCGTTGATGACAATGGCGTCCATCAGCACGTCGAATTTGCCTGCGTTGAGGCTGGCGATCATGCCGTCCCAGTTCTGCACGACGATGTTGCACTTGAGCTGCATGCGCTGACAGATCACGTCCATCAGTTCTGGCTCGAAGCCGCTGATTTTCCCGCCTGGCAGTGTCAGGTTCCAGGGTTCATAGGCGCCCTCTGTGGCGATATTGACCGATGTCCACTCTTTGGCCTGGAGTGCCGGAGCACAGGCCAACACCATTGCACTGAGCGCTACAGAACCCAACCAGCTTGATTTGTTCGACATCTTGGTACTTCCTGTCTAATCAATTGAGTGTTGCGAACTGATCCGGCTCAGGCCGAATCGCCAAGGTCGGTACACACCGTTTTTTCTGGGATTGCAAACGGATGCAAACCGGTACTAAGCCAGTGAAGGCGAATGCATTTTCCACGCCGACGTCCCGGGCCATCTGACGGATATTGTTGCCGTGGTTGAGCGTTGGAACGTCCATTTATCTGTCACTCGACTCGATCAAACCAAACCCGCTGGGTAGAGAGGTACGTGCGAACATGTATTTGCTTGTACATACAAGCATATGCAATCAATCGGCCAACTTGATTTCTCATCGATCAATCCGTTTTGAGTTCAGTAAAAAGGTTTTAAAAACAGTGAGTTATGGGTGTTTATTGGTTGCGGGGTTTTTATCTGGCAGTGGCAAGACGGAGGCTTGAGTCTGAAAGTGCACCACGGTGGTACGAACGGTGACAGTGTGGATTAAAGTGGTGCGCGATGAGGGGTAACGGGTACGACTGTCTGTGTGGGGAGGGCCGTACCTCATTGGCCAGCCCTCCCTTGGAACGCGGCCTGTTTACTTGAGGTTTTTCTGCACAGTGGCCAGTACTTCGCCGCTACGCACTTGCTCGGTCACGCTGGCAATGTCGGTATAGAACGCGCGGTCATGTTCAGCCACCGGTACACGGCTGCGCACCAGGTCATACACCGCCTTGGTCACGCTGGAGGCTTTGCCCACGTCATGGAAATCGAGGGCCTGGCAGCCCACCAGCAGCTCGATGGCCAGCA
Organism: Pseudomonas sp. PS01297; assembly: GCF_029959305.1. NCBI lineage: Bacteria > Pseudomonadati > Pseudomonadota > Gammaproteobacteria > Pseudomonadales > Pseudomonadaceae > Pseudomonas > Pseudomonas sp. PS01297. The sequence continues at coordinate 48,111 of NZ_JASCPQ010000003.1, read as the reverse complement.
CTGATTCCAGTTTTTCGGACACCTTGTACGCCTTGATCACGGCGTTATAGGCCAGGCTGACCAGGTCTTCCTGGTTGGCGCAGGTCGAGAAGCTGTCGACAGAGGAGGGGAACGACAGCGACTTCATTTCTGCATACAGGCCTGCCGCAGTGTATTGCAGGATCATGTAGCCGCTGTTCAGGCCCGGATTGCGCACCAAAAAGGCGGGCATTTCGCTGAAGTGCGAGTTGACCATGCGATCGATACGGCGCTCGGCAATTTTCGCCAGGTTGGCCAGTGCCACGCACAAGGAGTCGGCTGACATGCCGATATAGGTGCCATCAAAGTTGGCGCCCGAGATAGCAATGCCATCGCCGTCATCAAGCGGGTAGATCACCGGGTTATCGCCTGAGGAATGAATTTCGTTTTCTATATTTTCCCGCGCGTGCTCGATAAAACGCTTCGACGCGCCGTGTACTTGGGGGATGGAACGCAGGCTGTAGGCGTCCTGCAGCCGGTAGTCGATGTTGTCAGCGATCAGTTGGCTGTCATGCAGCATCGCCTTTATGTCCCGGGCGGTTTGCGCCTGCTCTTTGTGTGCCTTGATCGAGTGATAGCGCGGGTCGAAAGCCCGAATCGTGCCTTTTAACGCTTCCATGGAAAGCGCCGCAGCGACGTCTGCCAACGAGGCAGTCTGCATGGCGTTGTACAGGGCCAGAATGGCGATGGCCGTTACCGAGGTGGTGCCATTGAGCATGGCCAGGCCTTCTTTGCACTGCAGATCGGTGGGTTGCAGGCCAACCTGTTTCAGCGCGGTGGCGCCGTCGACCCATTCACCGCCATTGACCCGCGCTTTGCCTTCGCCCAGCAGGACCAGAGCCAAGTGCCCCTCGACCGCCAGGTAACCCACCGACCCTTCGCCGGGTGCAAACGGTACGACATCGTTATTGAGCAGGGCGGCAATCAGTTCCAGCAACTCCAGGCGCACCCCCGAGTACCCTTTACCAAGGCTGATCAGCACCATCAACTGGATCGCCCGCACCTGCTCACGCTTGAGCGGCTCGCCCACCGCCACCGCGTGGGAGCGCACGATATTGACCTGAAGCTCCTTGGCATTGCTCGCAGAAATCACATGGCGAACGTTGTCGCCGAACCCGGTGGTCACGCCATAGACCAAGCGATTCTCATCAAGAAAACGCTCCACCAGCCCACGAGATTTTTTCACGCGCTGCTGATAAGCCTCAGAAAACGAGACCTTGGCTGCATAACGGGCGACCGCCACAAACTCTTCGATGGAAGGCTCTTTATCGCCAAGAACAACCTGAGTGATCTGTTGAGGATGAGCTTTCATTGCGAACTCCCGAGAAACCATATGAATAAGGGGCTGGACCGGCCAAGCCGTCGCTCGATTGAGCGTGGGAGAAGGCTAAAGCGATTTTTGAGTGAAGAAAATATGGAGATTTCTGTCAGTTTTATTAGTATTTCTAAACTTTAAATGCCTGTGAGGCTGCACCTTGCCATGAGTCGCTTACCGCCTTTGCGCGCCCTGCAAATATTCGAAACCGTCGGCCACTGTGGCGGTATCTCCCAAGCGGCAAAACGCTTGAACCTCTCGGTGGGGGCAGTGAGCCAGCAGATGAAGCTGCTGGATGAGGCGCTGGGCATGAGCCTGACGGTCAAGGACGGCCAGCGATTGCGCCTGAATGCCATTGGCCAGCGTTTCCATGCCCGATGTTCGACAGCCTTTGAAGAGTTGAGAGCCGCTGTGGCTGAAGTCGAACGCTCGAAAAACCCCAACAACTTGTATGTCAGTGGCCTGCCTTCACTGATGAACAAGTGGCTGGGGCCGCTGATCTACGAATGGCAGCACGAGCATGACGATCTCGACATCTATCTGGATGGCACGCTTGCGGATACATCGGAGGAGGAAAACGCCGATTTTCGGATTGGCTATGGCGAGCCGGTCCAATACGCCGAGCGCAGCGTTGTGCTGTTTCACGATTGTGTGGTGCCAGCGTGTTCACCGGCGCTTTTAGGCCATTCGGGCCCGGTGGGGCAGGCCAGTGACTTGCTTCAATACCCATTGATACGCGTTGACTCACGGCCGAAATTTGATTCGCCGCCGTCGTGGGTTGAGTGGTTTGGTCTGGAAGGCGGGGAGGTGGAACAGACGATTGCCGTGCGTCGAAATTTTTCATCGGCCAGCATGGCCATCCAGGCTGCCATCGATCATCAGGGCATCGTACTGGCGCAGTACTCGATGATTGCCCGGGACATTGCTGAGGGGCGTTTGAGCATCCCGTGGCCGCGCGCCATGGCACTGCCATCGCCGTATTACCTGAGCTGGCACCCTAACACGCTACAGAAAGCACAATGCCGGGCGTTTCAGCGCTGGTTGATAGGCCGGGGAAAAGCACAGGAAGACATGACCGAGCGGTTGATCACAGCTCTGCCTGCACAAGCAACTGTAGGAGCGAGCTTGCCTCGCGATCTTTAAAAAGATCAAAAGATCGCGAGACGAGCTCGCTCCTACAGGGCTTTACCGGTGTCTGAAATCAGAACACCACGCCTTGGCTGCGCAGGTAGTCGTCGTAGGTGCCGCTGAAGTCGATCACGCCGCTTGGGCTCAGCTCGATAATACGAGTGGCCAGCGACGATACGAACTCACGGTCATGGCTGACGAAAATCAGCGTGCCCGGGTAGTTTTCCAGCGCCAGGTTCAACGCTTCGATGGATTCCATGTCCAAGTGGTTGGTCGGTTCGTCCATCACCAGCACGTTTGGCTTTTGCAGGATCAGCTTGCCGAACAGCATACGGCCTTGCTCACCACCGGAAATCACCTTGACCGACTTGAGGATATCGTCGTTGGAGAACAGCATGCGGCCCAGGGTGCCGCGAATCATTTGCTCGCCTTGAGTCCATTGGCCCATCCAGTCGAACAGGGTCACATCGTCTTCAAAGTCGTGTGCGTGGTCTTGCGCGTAGTAGCCCAACTCAGCAGATTCAGTCCATTTGATCGAACCGGCATCCGGTGTCAGCTCATTGACCATGGTGCGCAGCAAAGTCGTTTTGCCGATACCGTTAGGGCCAATGATTGCCACGCGCTCACCGGCTTCAACGGTGAAGCTGAAATCTTTGAACAGCGTCTTGCCATCAAAGCCTTTAGCCATGTGTTCAACGATGACGGCCTGGCGGTGCAGCTTTTTGGTCTGTTCGAAACGAATGAACGGGCTGACACGGCTGGAAGGCTTGACCTCGGCCAGGGTGATCTTGTCGATCGCCTTGGCGCGCGAGCTTGCCTGTTTGGATTTCGAGGCGTTGGCCGAGAAGCGGCTGACGAACGCTTGCAGTTCGTTGATCTGAGCTTTCTTCTTGGCGTTTTCAGACAGCAGTTGCTCACGCGATTGGGTCGCGACAGTCATGTACTCGTCATAGTTGCCCGGGAACAGGCGCAGCTCGCCGTAGTCCAGGTCAGCCATGTGGGTGCAGACGCTGTTCAGGAAGTGTCTATCGTGAGAGATGATGATCATCAGGCTGTTGCGCTGAGTCAGAACGTTTTCCAGCCAGCGGATCGTGTTGATATCCAGGTGGTTGGTGGGTTCGTCGAGCAGCAGCACTTCAGGATCAGAGAACAGCGCTTGAGCCAGCAACACACGCAGCTTCCAGCCCGGCGACACTTCGCTCATCGGGCCGTTGTGCTGTTCAATGCCGATGCCCAGACCCAGCAGCAATTCACCGGCGCGGGACTCAGCGGTGTAACCGTCCATTTCTGCGAACTCGGTTTCGAGTTCGGCAACGGCCATGCCGTCTTCTTCGGTCATTTCTGGCAGCGAGTAGATGCGATCGCGCTCAGCCTTGACCTTCCACAGTTCTTCGTGGCCCATGATCACGGTATCGATCACGGTGAATTCTTCGTAAGCGAACTGATCCTGGCGCAGCTTACCCAGACGCACGTTCGGTTCCAGCATGACCTGGCCGCCCGACGGATCGAGATCGCTGCCGAGGATTTTCATGAAGGTGGATTTGCCGCAACCGTTGGCACCGATCAAACCGTAGCGGTTACCTGCGCCGAATTTTACTGAAACGTTCTCGAATAGCGGCTTTGCGCCGAACTGCATCGTGATGTTAGCTGTGGAGATCAATTACTTTACCTATCAATAACTTAGAGAGCGCGTATTTGAGCTGGTAACCGTTTGGTACCAACCTGGAGCTTTTCAAGCCCACTCCGATCTGAGCTTGAGTTGACCCAACGCGCATAAGTCGACAGCAACAATTGGACGCTAAGGCCAAGCTGCTGAGGAATAAAAGCGGGGTTCATGCCAGACATGGCGCGCATTGTCGCATAGGTGTGACGACAGTTGTATGGCAGGCGACCATTGAAATCGAATGACCGCAGAGTGAGCACTGCGCGAAAGCCCTGTTTCGCCGGGCCATTGGTGCGACTTGGGTCTTCACCTCAGCGTGGAGGGGTATGTCTGTACAGACTCAAGAATGAACCCCTTGAAAAGAAGGCCTTCTAAGATGACTCAGTCCATCGGAGGCACGTTGTGGTCAAAATCATCACTGAAGATATTCGCCTTCAACAGGCGTGCACGGATGACGTCTTATTATTTGGCACCCCGAAAGATCGGTTGGACTTCTATCGCAGAGAAATTCAGTACGAGACCACCTTGCTCTCCAATAGAACGAACGCCTATTTAACGGCCCAGTCGTTCCTGGTCATTGCGTTTGCATCGTCAATGGCCAATCTCAACCCTGAATGGGGAGAGCTGTTCACATTGGTGGTGCCAAGTTTGATGGCCGTTCTGGGCATCTTTAGCTCACTGCATGCCTGGCCGGGGTTTCGGGCTTCGTATGTGATTATTGATCACTGGCATTTTAAACAAAGCCATTTGTTGCGAAGTGACCCGGTGATGGGTAAAGCCTACGATGACTCGCCCTTGTTTAACGAAAAAGAATCCAGTCAGAAGGGCTATCGAAAGTCGCTCATGTTCTCAATGAGAACACCTTGGCTATTTGTGATTTTCTGGCTGCTTCTGGCCAGTTTTTGTATCTATGTGCAGCTCGCCAACGCCAGTCAGTGAGCTTGATGGGCGCGGTGCAAGCCCCGACAACGCCGGGGCCTGACCGGGCGGATCAGAAGACCATACCGACCTTCACGCCGAACTCGTCACGTTTGAGTTTGGTGTTGTCAGCAACCGGTGAATCCTCGTCGATCTTGTACTCGGTACGGGTGTAGTACACGCCCGCCTGGATCGGCAGATCGCCTTGCTGGTTCATCAGCAGCGACACTTCAGCGTAAGGGTTGGTGCGGTCTTTCATGTCGACGGTGTCGCTGCCGAAGTTTTTAACTTTGACCTTGGCTCGGCCATCGAGGGTCTGGCGGGCACCCACTTCAACGCGCAGGGTCGAGGTGTCGAACTGGTGGTTGTAACCCAGAGCGGCCTTGGCGAACGGCGATTTGTAGGTCAGTTTGGTGTCGATATCGTTGATCTCTGGCTCGAAACGGGTCCAGGTGTAACCGCCACCCACGATCACGTCGACAAAGTTGCGCGCATCCAGCGCCGCACGCCAGCCAAGGTCGAGGTCAGCTTGGGCTTCCTTGAGCTTGTTGCCATCCTTCTTGCTGTATTTGGCTTCGCCACCCAACTGGTAGATGAAACCCGATTCAGCGGTCATTTTGTTGCCATAGTTGGCAAATACGCCGCCTTGGCCCATGTGTTCCTTGTCGGATCTGCTGCCGCCTTCAAATTTGAAGTCTGTGTAGGAACCCAGCAAGCCCACGTTGAACAGCGGGTCGGTGCTTGGAGCGGCCATCACTGCCAGCGGAGCGCTGAAAAGCGCCAGGGCGCAGGAGTGACGTAGCAGTTTTTTTGTAAACATTCGCAAGAGTCTCCATGACTTGAAAAATATCGAACGAGCGTTTCGATATAGCGTCAGAGAGAAAGTTCAAAAATAATGGCGAGGGAGTTACGCACTGTTCGTAACAGACCGGCGACAATCGGCGTCATGCAGGCAGGTTATTGAGCGTTAGCGATAAATACGAATTTTCTGCCAGCTCACCTTGCTGTAAAAAGTCCCGGTGTCGCCCAGCAGGGCATACCGGGTTGCCCGATAGGCCGATGTAAACTTTGAGCAGTGCAAGCCCCGGATCTTTTTATAAGCCCATGACCAGCCGCGTTTGCTTTTATTCTCCATAGCCTTAGCCTCACACAAGGAGCATCTATTGTTGTTAGATGCTAGCGACGAAAGATGACACTTGCGGGTGCGCAGATAAGCCAAATGAGCTTATTTAAAAGTCGTAAGTTGCGTGTTTTGTTATTTGTCGTCGGGCTTTGTCGAGAGCTAATCAGGGTTAACGCTTTTGTTTTACTGACACTCGAGTGGGGAGTCAATACGCCAACTCTGGCAACTTTGTCCGTTTAATTGGCGGGCAGAGGGATTTGCGGCTATAGAGGTCTACCCTCTGGCACCATCAGACCGCCAGGGTGTCACTGCTGATCGCGACAGTCTGCGGCTTTGCGGGCGATTCGCTTGGCCGGGCCTGGTGTCTATGGTTGCGGCAGGCAAGCGTTAAAAGTTAAATTTTGTCGGTCATTAGCGCCCTGTATCGGAGATCAAACATCGGTAAATATGTTCTCTTTTGGCCAGCGTATTTCCAGGTATTCGCTCAGGTAATTGATAAAAGCTTTAACTTTTGGCGTCATGGCAGCCCGGTCTTGAACGCAGGCATAAATGTCCAGGGGCTTGGTGTATGACTCAGTCGGTGAGTGGCTGTGTTGAAGCAGCGGGATAAGCTGGCCCGATTCGATATAAGGTGCGGCGATGTACTCTGCCAGTCGCGCAATACCGGCGCCATGGGCAGCCATTTGTGCAAGTGCGTCAATGTCGTCACTGGTGGCCGTAACATTAAGCGCTGCATAACTGTGCTGGCCATTGTTGATAAAACCCCAGCGCAGAAAGCGGCCATCCAGAGGGTAGCGAAAACCCAGGCAGGCGTGATGTTGCAGGTCGTCGGGGGAAGCCGGCCAGCCCGCACGTTCGAGGTAAGCCGGTGAGGCGCAGACAATAAAAGGCACCGAGACGATTTTGCGGGCAATGATCCCGTCTTCCAGTTGCGGCTTGATTCTCAGGCTCAGGTCAATGCCGCTGTGGATGTGGCTGATTTTGTTGTCAGTGATGTTCAGTTCCAGGGTCAGACGCGGGTAGCGCGTGGCAAACCCCGCGACCAACGGGGCGACGACATGGCGCCCGAAAGCGGAAGTCGACGCGATGCTCAACCGCCCTTGCAGTTCGCTGTCGCTATGGCTGATGGCTCGGTGCGCCAGCTCCACATCCGTAACAATGCGCTGCACTTTGTTGTAGTAAAGGGCTCCGTCCTCGGTCAGCGCCATGCTTCGGGTGGTGCGTTGCAGCAAACGCGTGCCCAAGTGTGCTTCCAGGCGGTTGATGGTCTGGCTGACGGCGGCGGCACTGAGGCCGAGATTTTTCGCCGCGCCAGCAATCGATCCGGCTTCAACTACTTTGATAAAACTGTTAATCGCAGCAAAAAGATCCATGTTTTGATCCTGAACGGGGCGTATTCGTAAGATCTGCTTTATAAACAAACTAGAAATGGCCGTCTAGTTACGTGTTTTTGATCTTGTTAAGGTGCGCCATCCATCACTTTCAGGATTAAAGGGCCACACATGAACGCTAAAAGCACTTCAAACACGTTGATTTCAAGCCGCCTAAAGTTCTCGGTGCGTGCAACGCCCTATGTATTCGCGTTGTACATGTCCACGATAATGGCCTTTCTAATGTCGCTGGTGATTACTGCCGCGAATACGGGTATCGATGCGGATTACTTGAACAACACGTTGCAGGCTTATAAGTTGGCCATGCCTGCCGCCTTCCTGTGCATCCTTGTGGTGCGCCCCATCGTTATCAAACTGGTGGCCATGACGGTTCATCCGCATCGCTAAGCTAGGCGGCTTTTACAGCCAGTATTTGGGATAGCTGCCTTTGCTGCGTGCGTTGTTAAGGCACAAGGCAGTGATCACCACCACCAGCGAGCCTGCCAACACGGGCGTCAGCAAGAAACTCCACGGGGCACCGGCAGTGATGACCACCAACGGGTTGGCGCCTGCGGGGGCATGCACCGTACGTGTCTGCTGCATGGCGACCAGCGCCAGCCCGACAGCCAATGCGCAAGCCCACCATTCATTGCCCAGGGTGTGCAGCACCACGAGCCCGACCAGTGTCGACACCATGTGCCCGCCAATGATGCTGCGCGGCTGGGCCAGGGGGGAGTCAGGCACGCCAAAGGCCAGCACACAACTCGCGCCAAACGAGGCCATCAGCCAGGGCGTTCCGCTGATCAGGCTAAGCCAGCCGGTGGCGCCGATGGCGATGACGACGCCGACAAACGACATTAGGCTGAAACGCAGGTCAGGGGCGGGTGGAGCGCTTGATTTAGGCAGGCGAATAAGAGGCATGGCGTTAACTCGGTGAGTGGACAGTGATAAAAGGATACCGATCGGTTTACCTGTAAGTCAACCGATCGGTATACACTGGCCGCATTCACTCCAAAGGGATGCGTGATGAGTACTGCAGATGTGATCACCCGGGCGGCCCTCGATCTGTTTTATCGCCAGGGCTTTCATGCCTCGGGGGTCGAGCAACTCAGCCAGAGTGCTGGTGTGACCAAGAAAACCCTGTACCGGCATTTTCCGAGCAAGGAACACGTGGTCGAGGCTGCGCTGCAACTGCGGCACGTCGAGTTCATGGGGCAAATGGCCGAGGTGGTAGAGGGCGCTGACGAAGCGGACAGACCCCAGGCGTATATCGACTTCATTATCCAATGGGTGCAGTCGGCTGATTTCCATGGCTGCGCGTTCATCAATGCTTCGGCTGAATACAGCGCCCAGAGCGCTCCTCCCCATGTCCTGGCCAGTCAACACAAGCAGCAGGTCCTGAATTACCTGCAAGGTATTTGCACGCAGGCAGGCCTGACGCAACCGTCGGCGGTGGCGATGCAACTCTTTGTGATTGGCGAAGGTCTTATCGTCACGTCCCAGGTGAGTGGATTTGCCCCGGCGATGCTCCCTGCAATACACGAAATGGTGGCTGTGCTCTGCGGCGCTTCGCCCTGTGAATAGCCACGCCAGGGGATATCAACACGGCATGACGCCGTCTCAAGGAATGATTATGTTGACCAAGACAAAGCAACACAGCGCCCTTTTTAGCCTCGTATTGGCCGGGGCTTTATTGGCAGGCTGCGCCAGCAGCCCTCAGTTCTCGGGGCAATCGGTCACTGATCCGCTGCTGCGCAAGGATGTATATGCAACAGTCGAGCGTCTGTTTTCAGCGATGACCCAGTGTCGCTCAATCAGCGCCGTTGATAGCCGTATTGCCAAGATAGATCAGTCACCGAGTGGCGCAGTCCAGAAGGCAGAGGAGACCTGGCGGGTTTCCGGTTGCGGGACGTCTAAGGCTTTCAATGTGGTGATGCGGGCAGATGACAAGGGCGAAACCGACTTCTCGGTTTCAGCGCAACCTTAAAGTATTGTGCGCAGGACTTTCACTAACGCTCTGCTCCTCGTCGGGAACAGGGCGTTTTTTACTGGGGACGAAGGCATATCTGCCAAAGACTGCTTAACTGCATCGAGTAATTTTCGGTCTGCTGATCACGGAGTACCGATTGGCAGGGCTGCTGATTCTTGAACTGCTAAAGGAAGGCTGTCATGAAAGCGCTCACCTACCAGGGTCCCGGTAAAAAACAATGGTCGGAAATCCCTACACCTGTCGTCGATAAACCCACCGACGCCATCATCCGGATTTTGCACACCACCATTTGCGGTACCGACTTACATATCCTCAAGGGCGATGTGCCCGAAGTGACGGCAGGCCGTGTATTGGGGCATGAAGGCGTCGGCGTGGTTGAAGAGGTCGGCTCGGCGGTTCGCAACTTCAAAAAGGGCGATCATGTGCTGATCTCCTGTATTACTTCATGCGGCAGCTGTGCCAATTGCCGTCGCCAGATGTATTCGCATTGTGCCGATGGCGGCTGGATTCTGGGCCATTTGATCGACGGCACCCAGGCGCAATATGTGCGCATTCCCCATGCCGACAACAGTTTGTATCCGGTCCCGGCGGGGGCCGATGAAGAAGCCTTGGTGATGCTCAGTGACATTTTGCCCACCGGGTTCGAGATCGGCGTGTTGGCAGGCAAGGTCAAGCCAGGCGATAGCGTCGTGATTGTCGGCGCCGGGCCGGTAGGCATGGCCGCGCTGCTGACGGCACAGTTTTACTCACCGGCGACGCTGATCGTGGTCGATGGTGATAGCAATCGCCTGGACGTTGCCAAGCGTTTTGGGGCAACCCATGTGATCGATATCAAGACTGAAAATGCCGTTGAGCGCATTCTTCAATTGACGGACGGGGTAGGGGTGGATGTCGCCATTGAGGCGGTGGGTATTCCCGCTTCGTTCGACACGTGCCAGTCAGTGATCGCACCGGGTGGCACCATCGCTAACGTTGGGGTACATGGCAAAAGTGTTGAGTTGCACCTGGAAAAACTGTGGATCCAGAACGTTAATATTTCAACCGGTCTGGTGAATACCAACACCACTCCGATGCTGTTGAAAACATTGCAGTCGGGCAAGATCGATGCCGGGCAACTGATCACCCACCGCTTTGCGTTGAACGACATTCTTAAAGCCTATGAAGTGTTCGGTAATGCTGCCCAGGAAAAAGCCATGAAAGTTATTTTGACTCAGTAAGTCAGGCGGTGTGCCGTCTATATAAGCGGCTTTTATAGTGGCGGCGTTGACTTGAATCAATTGCTTATAGCCCTAGGGTAATAAGCTGTAACTTTATATAACTGAAGTTCAGTCAGTATCTGATATCTGTCTGTTTTTTATGGGTTTTTATCATTCGTCTGCCGTGCGAAGTTGTCTTTTTAGCGATCACAAAAAGCCGGGGGTGTGGTTTGACAGAAGTCACATCCACAACTATGGTCTTTGGCGGCAGAACCAACGTAACTGTCTCATTGATAATAGGGAAATATTCATATGAAGAAGCACATTCTGATGATTGGCGCAGCAAGCCTGCTGGCGTTGTCGACACTGGCTCAGGCAGACGCCAAGAAGCCATTGGCGCAGTGGACTTGCGAAGATTTTCTGGCCGTCAATGAAAGCTTCCAGCCTGTCGCTGTCGGCCTGGGTGAAGCCGTTAACAAAAGTGGCAAGGTAGAAGACGCTGTGCTCGATGTTGATGGTGTGGCAAAAGTGACTCCTGAAGTCATCACTGCTTGCCAGCAAGACAAAAAAGCCACCTTCGTGCACAAAATCAAAGATGCCTGGAGCAAGGTCAAAAAAGACGTTTAACGTCTTTTCAGCCTGTACTTTCCCCAAGTACAGGCTGCACCCGCTTGCTGGCCTGAACCCTTCACCAGCAAAAAAACTGCCACATCCCACCTGAATTTCCTGAGCGACACACCCTCTATATAAAGACCTGCTGCCTGGTGCGCAGGGGTGACGTAGTAGACTGCCTGCGTGTTATCTCTTTTTGTTGGGGAATCTTATGTTAATCAGGTCATTAGCCGAGCTTGACCGCATTCGTGACGAGTGCAAGTCCATGGTTACCAAGCGCTCCGCTGTGTCTGCCGGGGCTGCCGCCATTCCGGTACCGGGGCTGGACCTTGGCACAGACGTGGCGCTGCTGGTGGAGATGCTCCCGGCGATCAACAGTAAATTCGGGCTGACCCCGCAGCAAATCGAACAGATGGACTCGCGCTCCAAGCGCCTGGTGATCGTGGCGGTCAGCAGCATTGGCAGCGAAGCCATCGGCAAATTCATCAGCCGTACCCTGGTCATGTCGATGCTCAAGAAGATGGGCACCAAGGTGGCGACCAAGTCAGTGGTGCGCTTCGTCCCGTTTGTGGGGCAGGCGGTGGCGGCGGGCATCAGTTTTGGGGTCATGAAGATGGTCGGTAACGGGCATATCGACGATTGCTATGAAGTCTGTCGTCAAGCGTTGCTGGAGGAAGCCCGGCAATCGACGGTCATTGTTATCGGCCCAGAATCGAACGACCAATGACGCGGACTCAGCGCTCTGGCAACAAGATGTGACATTTGAGCGGGCGCGCATGACGCGTTCACTGGATTAATCGCGAACCGGATCGGCAAACTGCACTCCAACGCTCAGGCTTACCTGAATTGGAGCAAACCATGATCAGTGCGCGACACAGTGCTTTTGGGCTCTTGCTGCTGGCCGCAATGGCCGTCCACGCGTCAGCCCAGGCTCAACCCGACATTGCCAACGGTGGTCATGCTCAACGACCGGCCACCGTGTTGCTGGCGCAGAACACGCTTACCCCCGGCGTGGCGCCTTCCAACAACAACGCCATCCGGCGCATTAACCCTAACAGTCGACAAGGCACAGGCCCCGCTCCCGGTCTGATTCGCCCGGGTCAAACCGTGCCTCAAGGGCAAAGGCCGTCGATTGAAAATGGCCAGATCGGCAACGGTTACCCGCGAAATCCACCCGTACCTCAAACCTTGCAGCCAACGGCACCCTCGGTACAGCCCAGGGATGCGCGTTAATCGAAAAAGGACTATCGGATGTTGAAAAAAACCGCATTGGCGACCTTTGTCGTCACCTCGATGTTTGCGCTAACGGCAAATGCCCAGACCGGGCAGGCGCAGACGTTCAAGTCAGAGTTGGGCCCCGTCACCGTCACACCTGTGGTGCAGGGGCTAGACCATCCCTGGGCACTGGCTTTTTTGCCCGATAAAAAAGGCATGCTGGTTACCGAACGCCCCGGCCACCTGCGTTGGGTGAGCCCCGAGGGCAAGCTGTCGGCACCGTTGGCGGGCGTGCCCAAGGTCTGGGCCAAAGGGCAGGGCGGTTTGCTGGATGTGGTCTTGTCCCCGGACTTTGCCAACGATCGACTGGTTTACCTGTCATTCGCCGAAGAGGGCCCGGATGGCAACGCGGGCACGGCGGTCGGGCGCGGGCGTTTGTCTGATGACATGAGTTCGCTGAGCGACTTCAAGGTAATTTTCCGTCAGGAGCCCAAGCTCTCAACCGGCAATCATTTTGGCTCACGGCTGGTCTTTGATCGCGACGGTTACCTGTTTATCGCGCTGGGCGAAAACAACCAGCGCTCCACTTCACAAGACCTCGACAAGCTGCAGGGCAAAGTGGTGCGCATCTACCCGGACGGGCGCATCCCCGAGGACAACCCGTTTGTCGGGCAAAAAGGCGCCAGGCCCGAGATTTGGTCTTATGGCCACCGCAACCAGCAAGGCGCAGCCCTGAACCCCTGGACGGGCACGCTCTGGACCCATGAGCACGGGCCAAAGGGCGGCGACGAAATCAACCTGATCGAACGCGGCCAAAACTACGGCTGGCCACTGGCGACTCACGGCATTGATTATTCATCGAAGCCAATTCCGGAGGCCAAGGGCAAAGTGGTCGAAGGGACGGTTGCGCCGTATCACGTGTGGGAGAAGTCGCCCGGGATCAGCGGGATGACATTTTATGATGGCGAGCGTTTCAAGCCTTGGCAGCACAATCTGTTTATCGGTGCCCTGGCGGATAAAGACGTGATCCGTCTACAGCTGGACGGGGACAAGGTGGTGCACGAAGAACGCTTGCTGGGTGGCTTGAAGGCGCGAATTCGTGATGTTCGCCAAGGCCCGGACGGTTATGTGTATGTACTGACCGATGAGGACAAGGGCACGGTGTATCGCGTCGGCCTGGAGTAACCTAAGCGTCGGACGGGCAGACGCATGCCTGCTCGCCCGAAGGCTTGTGTAGGGATTATTCAGCGGTCGCTTGCTTGATCTGTTTGGACGCGGACCAGATCCGGTAGCGCACTTCAACGCCCTTAGGGACGTAGAGCACAATCGGCAATTTGCTGTTGTAACGCAGCATAAAGCCATCGCCCACCACCGGCACAAAGTCGGGGTGCGGCTTGCCGTCGGGGCAGGCCATCATGGTGCTCAACGGGCCGCTGACCTTATCTAGGCGGTACATCGGATAGCCCCAGCCCTTAAGGGTTTTTTCTTGCAACTTGCCGGTCAGGCGCTGCTGGTTGCAGTCAACCTGGAGCGTCTTACCGGCAATGATCTGGACCTTGTAATCTTCTTCGTTCTTTTGCGACGGCAGGCGAATGACCTGACGCGTGAAACCCGCATCGGCTTTAGGGTAGGGGGCTACATCTTCCAGTTTGGCGGCGTTGGCCACGCTGCACAGCGTACTCAACGAGAGGGTCAGGGCCGCGCTGATAACGAGTGGTTTCATGCTGCTTCCTTTTTCGAACTTAAACATACGCATCCGTAAACACATTGCAGACGCACCGGGATGAGGCAATTTTTGCCATGAGCGGGAACAGGATGCAAATTGTGCCGTCATATAAAGCAGAATTTGCTGACAAGACATAATTGATACGTTGTGTCAGGACAATTGCTTCGCGCCAATGTCGAAGTGCCAGTAAACTGCGGTTTTTCCTCCGAATCATTTCTTTTTGAGGTTTTGCATGACACTCAGTCCTCTTGCGGGCAAACCGGCTCCAGCTCAATTGCTGGTCGATATTCCGCGACTGGTGACCGCTTACTACACCGGTCAACCCGATGCAGCGATTGCCACCCAGCGAGTCGCTTTTGGAACATCCGGGCACCGCGGCAGCTCGTTTGAGCTGAGCTTCAATGAGTGGCATGTGCTGGCAATCAGTCAGGCCATCTGCCTGTACCGCCAGTTCAAAGGGATCAATGGCCCGCTGTTCGTCGGCATCGACACCCACGCCTTGTCCACCCCAGCGGGTGCCAGTGCGCTGGAAGTCTTTGCCGCTAATGGCGTCGACACCATGATCGCCGCGAACGATGAATACACCCCGACGCCTGCCATTTCCCACGCCATTATTTGCTACAACCGTGGCCGTACTTCCGGGCTGGCCGATGGCGTGGTGATTACGCCTTCGCACAACCCCCCGGAAAGCGGCGGTTTCAAATACAACCCGCCTAACGGTGGCCCGGCGGACACCGATGTCACCAAGTGGATCGAAGCCAAGGCCAACGAACTGCTGGCCGCCAAGCTCGCCGGTGTCAAACGCATCAGCTACGAGCAGGCGCTCAAAGCCAGCAACACGCACCGCCACGACTACCTGAACAGCTATGTCGCAGACCTCAAAAACGTCATCGACATGGACACCCTGCGCGGTGCCAACTTGCGTTTGGGCGTAGACCCGCTGGGCGGTGCCGGTGTGCGTTACTGGTCGGCAATCGGCGAGCACTACGGGCTGAACCTTGAAGTGGTCAACACCGCGGTCGATCCAACCTTCCGCTTTATGTGCGTGGACTGGGATGGCCGCATCCGCATGGACCCGTCCTCCAGCCACGCAATGCAAGGGCTGATCGGCCTTAAAGAGCGTTTCGACGTGGCTTTCGCCTGTGACCCGGACCACGATCGCCACGGCATCGTTACCCCGTCTGGCGGCCTGCTGGCGCCTAACAACTATTTGGCGGTGGCCATTGACTACCTGTTCCAGAACCGTCCGCACTGGCGTGCCGATGCGGCGGTGGGCAAAACCGTGGTCAGCAGCGGTTTGATTGACCGTGTGGCAGCGCGTCTGGGGCGTCGCCTGTACGAAGTGCCGGTCGGTTTTAAATGGTTTGCCGATGGCCTGTTTGACGGCTCGCTGGGCTTTGGTGGTGAAGAAAGCGCCGGGGCTTCGTTCTTGCGCCTGGACGGCACGGTGTGGTCGACGGACAAGGACGGCTTGATCCCTGCGCTGCTAGCCGGCGAAATGACCGCTCGCACAGGCCGCGATCCTTCGCAGCTGTATCAGAAAATGACCGAAGACCTCGGTTTGCCGTTCTCAACCCGTGTCGACGCCAAAGCCACCCCGCAACAGAAAGCCCTGCTGGGCAAGCTGTCGCCAGAGCAAGTCAAGTCGACGACTTTGGCGGGCGAAGCGATTACCCAGATCCTCAGCCATGCACCGGGCAATAATCAGCCGATTGGCGGGCTCAAGGTGATGACCGAGAACGGCTGGTTTGCTGCACGCCCGTCGGGCACCGAAGACATCTACAAGATCTACGCTGAAAGCTTTGTCAGCGACGAGCACCTCGGCCGTCTGGTCGCAGAAGCTCAAGTGCTGGTTGATAACGCCATCGCGTAAGCATCAGTACCTGTAAAAAAGGCTGGCCCCGCAAGGGTCCAGCCTTTTTTACGGCTCTTGGAACAGACTCGTGCTACACCGCGCACGGTGCCTCAAGTTCCTGACACACATCCACCCACTGGGCATTCACCAGTTGTGCCATACGGGTCGGGCTGATGCGCACGGCCGAGTTCGTGGTGCCTGCGGCGGGCATGACTTCGCTGAACGCCTGCAGAGAAATATCGCAATACACCGGCAGATCAGTGGCCAGGCCGAACGGGCAGACGCCGCCCACCGGGTGGCTGGTAAGTGCAACCACTGTCTCGGCATCAAGCATCTTGGCCTTGCTGCCCAGTGCGTTCTTGATCTTCTTGTTATCAATACGCGCATCGCCACGGGCCACCAACAATACATTCTGCTCACCCACGCGAAAGGCCAGGGTCTTGGCAATTTGCCCCGGTTCAACGCCATGGGCTTCAGCCGCCAAGGCAACGGTCGCGGTGCTGGTGGCCAATTCGATGATGTGCAAGTCAGGGGCGTTGGCAGTGAAGAAAGCGCGTACGGATTCAAGGCTCATAAGGTTCTGCTCGCTGGGCAAAACCTCGAATCTAGTAAAGCCGGAGGCGCACTGTCAATGCGCCATCCGGTAATGGCGGGTCAGATGTCCAGGACGATCTTGCCGAAATGCTGATTGGTTTCCTGGTATTTGAACGCGTCAACAATCTCGCTCAGCGGGAAGTGGCGATCAATAATCGGGCGCATGCCAGCGGCATTGATGGCACGGACCATGTCTTGTTGCTGAGTGCGGCTGCCGACCAGTACGCCTTGCAGGCGAACTTGCTTGACCAGCGCAGGCACGAAGTTCATGGCGCCCGAGACGCCGCTCAAGATACCGATCACCGAGATATGACCGGCCACGCGCACGGCAATCATCGACTGCTCAAGCGTTGATGGGCCGCCAACTTCAATCACGTGGTCGACACCACGGCCGCCGGTCAATGCGCGCGCCGTTTCGCCCCAGTTTGTGTCTTTGCGGTAGTTGATCACGTGGTCCGCGCCCAGCGCTTTAAGGCGCTCAAGCTTTGCGTCGCTGGAGGAGGTGGCGATCACGGTGGCACCGGCCATTTTGGCGAACTGCAGGGCAAAAATAGATACGCCACCCGTGCCTTGTACCAATACCGTATCGCCAGGTTTGAGCGAATCATCGGCCATCAGTGCGCGCCAGGCGGTCAGCCCGGCCGTGGTCAGTGTTGCAGCCTCTGCGTGGCTGTAGCCGACAGGGGCGAGGGTGAAAGCGGTGGCCTTGGCGGTTACTTTCTCACGGGCATAACCGTCAATACCGTCACCCGGCACAGTGACGAAACCTTCAACCAGCGGCGTGCCGTCAATCCATTCAGGGAAGAAGGTGCTGACCACGGAGTCGCCAACCTTGAACTCGCTGACACCAGCGCCAACAGCAACCACTTCGCCCGCGCCGTCGGCCATCGGGATGCGTTGTTCAGTAGGGCCCCACATGCCGCTCACGACCGCGAAGTCATGGTAGTTCAGTGAGTTGGCGTGCAGGCGCACGGTGATTTCGTCATTCGCCGGCGCGCGCACGTCGCTGCTGCCGACCACTACATTTTGATAGCCGCCGCCAGGTTGGACGAAAATGGTTTTGTTGCTCATGGGGCTTCCTCATGTTTTTACATTCCGCGAAATAACGAAATGATTGGTTAAAAATTACAACTCGATTTTCAGCCTAGCTGCAAAGTCAGCAATCGCTTGTTCATTGCGTCGATAGTAGGTCCACTTGCCGATGCGCGTGGTCAGCACAAAACCTGCACGTTGCAAAATCGCCAAATGGGCAGACGCGGTAGAAGGGGACAACCTGGCCTTGTGCTGCAAATGTGTCACGCACACACCAATCGCAGGATCACCATGGTCCTGGGGCGGAAAATGCGTGAGAGGGGCTTTGAGCCACTGCATCATTTGCATGCGGGTGTCATTGCCCAAGGCTTTAAGCTGTTCGAGAATCATGGACCGCGATATTACGCTTTTTAACGAAATGATCAACCGGTCTTGGCCCGCGACAACGGGACGCAGTCAGGCCGCAAGTTTTGCAATTGCAGGTTCATTCCTGTATTTGTTGCGCCATTGAGCCTGGGTCAAGGCTCTACTGTTTTGCCGTTCGTTTTATGAACCTGCCCTTCAGGAACCATGATGCCTAACCAGTTCCCCTCTGTTCGTCCCCGTCGTCTGCGCCGTAACCAAACCTTGCGCGACATGTTCCAGGAAACCGAATTCAGCTTGAACGACCTGGTGCTGCCGATTTTCGTCGAAGAAGAAATCGACGACTTTGTGCCCATCACCAGCATGCCGGGCGTGATGCGTATTCCTGAGTCGAAACTGGCAGGCGAGATCGAGCGGTATGCTCGCGCGGGTATCAAGTCGGTGATGGCGTTCGGCGTGTCGCACCACCTGGACGCGACGGGCAGCGATTCCTGGCGTGAGGATGGTCTGGTTTCGCGTATGGCGCGGATCTGCAAGGACGCCGCCCCGGAAATGATCGTGATGAGCGATACCTGCTTTTGCGAGTACACCTCTCACGGCCACTGCGGCGTGATGCACGACCACGGCGTGGACAACGATGCGACCCTGATCAACCTGGGCAAGCAAGCCGTTGCTGCCGCTGCTGCTGGCGCCGACTTCATTTCGCCTTCAGCTGCCATGGACGGTCAGGTGCAAGCGATCCGCTCTGCGCTGGACGCGGCCGGCTTTATCGACACCTCGATCATGGCCTATTCCACCAAGTTTGCGTCGGCACTCTACGGCCCGTTCCGTGAAGCGGGCGGCAGTGCCTTGAAAGGTGATCGCAAGTCTTACCAGATGAACCCGATGAACCGCCGCGAGGCCATCCGCGAGTCGTTGCTCGACGAACAGGAAGGCGCTGATGTGCTGATGGTGAAACCGGCCGGCGCGTATCTGGACATCATTCGTGATGTGCGCGAAGCCTCGCGCCTGCCGTTGGCGGCCTATCAGGTCAGTGGTGAGTACGCGATGATCAAGTTCGGCGCCCAGGCCGGTGCCATTGATGAAGCCCGCGTGGTACGTGAAACCCTCGGCTCGATCAAACGTGCCGGCGCCGACATGATCCTCACCTACTTTGCGATGGACCTTGCCCTGCAAGGTATTTGATTTAGCTGAAAGAAGAGGGCCTGCGATCTTTTGATCATCAAAAGATCGCAGGCCGTTATTACCTCAACGCAACCGGAACACACGCCTCGGGTGTCTCGGGGCTCTTGCCTATCAGGCTGATCAAGCCGCACGCCAGTGAACCCCGCCATTGCAGGTAATCGTGGCCGCTGGCGTATTCAACGTGTTCAACCGGGTAGCCCTTGGCCTGCAAGACATTGCGCAGTTGGCGGTTGCTGTCGAGTATCCCGGCACCCGGCGAACCTGATTTGTCTTCAAACAAACCCGCCTGCAAATAAAAGCGCAACGGTAGCCGTGGGCTGGCCGCGTATTGGCGGGCAAGCCATTGATCTTCAGTGTTCGGCGGGCTCCACCAGTACGAGCCGGACAAACTCAGCACATTGCCAAACAGTTCCGGGTGTTGCAGCCCAAGCCATGCCGAGGCCAGCCCGCCATAGCTGGAGCCCGCGACCACTGTGTGTCTGGCGTCAGTGGCCAGGCCTTGTTGCTTGGCCCACGGCATCAGCTCTTGTGCCATAAACCGGGCGAAATCCGCGTTGGGCGGTAGCTCCATGGGGCGGGTTTCATCGCTCGGGTTGGCAATGATCAACGCTGCGGTGGGCGGGATCAGGCCGTCGGCAATCAAGTTGTCGAGAATCGTCGGCGTGGGCACTTGGCGCGTGTACGCGTGAGCATCGAACAGCACCAGCAAGCCCGGCTGCTGGTCGATGTTATTCCAGCCCGCCGGGCGATAGACGTAAACATCGCGGGTGTTGCCCAAAATCTCGCTTTTCAGGGATTGGCGCTCAACGGTGCCGGGGGCCACGTGCGCGCGTTTGTTCAGCCAGGGCTGAGGCGGTGCATCAGGCAATTCCATGACCGAACGGGTCAGGCTCGGCTCATATTTCTGATTGCCGAAGGTGTGCGGGTTGAGCGGGTCGCGCTGAGCCGTGGCCAAGAGGGTGCGGCGATCGCCGGCCTCTGGCACGTCCGGAGCCAATTGATAGCTCAAGCGGGCGCTGGACGGCACCCGGTACGTGGCGTACCAGACGTCGCTGTCGCCCAAGCGCTGTAAGGCATCGTGGCCGCCGGAAGGCGAGCCGAACAGCCGCACATTTTGCCGGGCCCCGCGCCACAAAAACGTGACCAGACGCTCGTTGGGGCTGTCAGCCAGCGCTTCAACCAGTGGCGTGCCTTGTTGCTCGCGGTCTTTCCAGAACGCTTGCGTGGTGGCGCCCTGTTTCAGTTGCTCTGCCAATTGGCCCAAGGTCGGGCTGAGCAGGGCGGCCGGGGCGCGCTGTTGTTCGCTCAGCGCCAGTACCTGGCTCAAGGTGAGGGTGAACTCGGCCTGTGGGCGCGTCGCCAATTGTTCAGCGCGCAGCAGGTACTGGCCATCCTCGCGGGCAACGAACATAAAGTCCCGCGACATGTCCGCGCCATCCACCAGCAGGCGCAGCGGGTTACCCCGCGCGTCAAGCAGGCGCAGGCTGACATCGCCCACCACCTTACCCTGCACCAGATCACCGGCCTTGAGATCCAGGCTCCAGCCGGGCTGCAGGGTTTTGGCAACACTTGCGCGAACGCTTTGGCCCTGGCTGAGCGGTTCGACCGCCAGGGCTGACGCGCAGGCCATGGCGCTAAACAGGCAACCAAGGCTCCAGCGATTGAATGGACTCATGCTCACCTCAGAAGTCGATGCTGGTAGAGAGCTTCAGCGTGCGCGGTTCACTGACCGTGGCGAAGCCATCGTTGAACACGCCTGCCCAGTAGGAACGGTTTTCGACGTTCTCTAGGCTGGCGCGGAACACTACGTCTTTGCTCAGGATGCGCGTGCTGTAACGCGCGCCCAGGTCGTAACGGGTCCATTGCGGGATTTTCAGGGTGTTGGCGTCATTCAGGTACTGCGAGCTGCTGTGAATGATTAGCGTGTTCAAGGTCAGGCCTTCGACCCACGGCGTGTCCCACTCGGCACCCAGGTTGGCCGACCACTTCGGCACACCACGTGCGGTGTTGCCGTCCAGCGCGCCGTTAGCCGTGCGGGTCAGCTCGGCGTGGGTGTAAGTGACGCCGCCCAGCAGTCGCACCGAAGGAATGATCGAACCGAACATGTTCCATTCCACACCACGGTTACGTTGCTTGCCGTCGTCGCTGTAGAGGTTGCTGGCCTTGTTGAGGATCAGGCTGGGTTTCTCGATCTGGAACGCGCTCAAGGTATGGGTAAACGTGCCCAGGTCCCATTTCACACCGGCTTCCACTTGCTTGGCTTTATACGGTTCGAACTGATCGCCGTAGTTAGCCGCCGTCACGTCGCCGACGGTGTTGCCCTGGGTCAAGCCTTCGATGTAATTGGCGTACAACGACACGGGCACATCCCAGGGTTTGATCACCAGGCCCACCGCCGGGGTGATGGCTTGCTCATCGTAGGTTTTTGGCTTGCTCATCTGCTGGCGCACCCGTTGTGAACGAGCTCCCAACGTTAGCAGCACTTTGTCATCAGCGAAGGCCAGGGTGTCGGCAACGGCAAAGCTGGAGAGAGTGTTGTCACCGGTTTTCGAGTTGGAGCCCGTGTGCCCGGCAATAATCGGCTTGCCAGGGTGGTAGATGTTGCTCGGGTAGCGCGCGCCGGTCACGGTGGGCGCCCGGCCAATGTTCTGGTGCAACAGGCTGGCGGTGAAGACCAGCTTGTGGTCGATGGGGCCTGTGGTCACATGCCCGCGAATACCGGCCTCGTAAGCGGTACTGGCGGTATAGCCAGCCTGGTTGTAGGTTTCGCCGATAGCGTCGCCCTTGTCATTGTTGACCCGCAAGCGGGTACCGTTGAGAAAGCCCTGATAGCGGCTTTTCGAGCTGCCAGCGCTGGCGAAGGTTGTCCAGTCGTCGTTGAGTTCATATTCGCCGCGCACAATCACGGCCTTGCTGATCTGCTTGGCGCTGATGCCTTTGAGGATGTTGGTGTCAGCTTTCGGCGCCTTCAGCACATGGCCAATGTCGCTGAAGCCGACCATCATCGGGCTGCCGTTGATGGCGCGCTCGTGGGTTTCATAAGCGTCCAGTGCGAGCTTCCAGCCGTCGCCACGATAATCCATGGCCAACGAGGTGAGCGTGCGTTCCTTGGACTGTTTGTCGACGCCGGTGTCGCCGTCGCCGTACACGCCGTTAAAGCGAATGCCAAAGCGCTGTTCGTCACCCAGGCGACGGCTGAAATCCAGGTGCTCGGCAAAATAGCCGTCAGACACATAACTGGTGGTCAGGCGGGTCAGCGGTTTTTCCCCGGCGCGTTTGGGCACCAGGTTAATCACGCCGCCCACGCCACCGCTGGGTGCCATGCCGGACAGCAGGGCGCCCGGGCCTTTGAGCACTTCGACGCGGTCCAGAAATTCGGTCGGCACGTGGCCGTCCGGGGCCATGCCGTACAAGCCATTGAGTGCCAGCTCTGCCGAGTCGAGGGAAAAACCACGGATCATGAAGTTCTCATACGCGTGACCTTCGCCGGTGCTGAAGCGGATTGACGGGTCGTTGCGCAGAACTGCACCCACGGTGCCGCTTTGCTGGTTTTCGATGGTTTGCGCGGTGTAGGAGGTGATGTTGAACGGCGTGTCCATGATCTGGGTATCGCCCAGCAGCCCCAGCCGGGCACCGGTGGCCACCTGGCCGCCGCTGTAGGCTTCAGGCAAGTCACTTGCGCCCAGGCCAGCACCGTTGACCCGGGTTTCACCCAGGTTCAGGGCGCCGTCAATCTGTGCCTGGCGCAACACGATCACACCGTTTTCTTCGCTGGCGACCAGCCCGGTATTGGCCAACAAGTGCTGCAAGGCTTCATGCAGGGTGTACTGACCATTCAGTGGTTGCGCACTGCGCCCGGCGAGCAATTGGCTGTCGGCGGCGATGGCGACGCCCGCTTCACGGGCCAAAGTATGAACCGCAGCCTCCAGCGGCTGTGCGGGCAGGTTCAAGTTGAGCGGCGTGTTGCTGCCCGCCAGAGCGGTCCCGGCGCCGAATAGCAGCGAGCACGCCAGTGCCAGGCGGCTCAGTGGGGCGCGGTAAGGGGAGGCGTAATGCGACATGGTCAGTCCTGACTCGAGTGTAGTTATGGGTGAAGACGGACCTCGACGCGTTTACCCCTCAAAAAAAATTCAACGCAATTGCACATAGAGCTCACCGGCCTTGTTGATCACTTGTACGGGCAGGATTCGCGGCAGCGTTTGCAGCAGCATCTGCGGTTTATCGCTGGGGAAACTGCCGGTCAGGCGCAAATGTGCGGCGTCGGCACTGACCCGCACAGGGTTGGCTGCGTAAGCGTTGTACTCAGCGAGTACTTCGGACAGCGGCGCATCGGTGTAGGACCACCAGCCCTTGCGCCAGTTTTCAATATCCGGCCCGGCCTGGCGGTGCGGATTGAGCGCGATTACCTCGCCTTGGGCATTGAGACTGACGTGCTGCCCGGCGGTGAGAATTGTCGCTTCCCCCTTGAGCCCTTGCACATGCACCCGGCCACGGGCCACCGCCACCTGAATACAGCCGCCACGGTCGCTGACACTGAACGCCGTGCCCAGGACCTTGATCTGGCCCAGTCGGGTATTGATGACAAAACTGCGCAAGGTTTCGTGGGCCACGTCGAAATACACGTTGCCGTGCAGCAGCATCACCTGGCGTTGAGCGTGGCTGAACTCAACGCGCACGTTGGATTCAGCGGCCAGCAGCAGTTCGCTGCCATCGGGCAAGGTGACCGGACGCGACGGCTCGGCGTGTTCAGTCAGCAGCGACTGTGTGAAAGGTCTGGTTTCGCGCCACAACCAGCTCAACCAGCCCGATGCGCCGATTACCGCCAGCAGCCCGGTGCCTTGGCGCAGCAGGCGGCGACGGCTCAGATTGACCGGCTGCGACTGCACCGTGCCGCGCAACTGTGGCGTCAACCGGTGGATCATTTGCCAGCGCCGCTCGGCCTCAAGCCAGGCATGCTCGTGCTCGCTGCTTTGGCTTCGCCAGCGCGCCAGTTGCTTGTGGGCCTGCTCCACTCGCAAGGGGTCATCGCTATTGAGCTTGGCCAGATACGTCAGTGCCTGTTGCACTTTGCGCGCAGAGAGTGGCTCAGACATGGCGGCAGGCCAGGCTCAGCTCAGACAGATCAAACACGGCCCGGGCGATGTGCAACTCAACTGACTTGGCCGACAGCCCAAGCTCCTCGCACACCTGGCGATGGCTACAGCCCTCCAGCCGCACCCGCACAAACACCTCACGGCGCAGACGCGGCATGCGCTCGATGCGTTCGATCAAATGCTGCAACTGCTCGCGGGCAATGACGATTTCTTCAACGGTGGGGCTCAGCACATCGAGCCGGCTCATCCAGTCATCCAGCGCCGCAATCTCGCTGCTGTGGCGGCGATATTGATCGATGCACAGGTTGCGCGCGGCTTTGAACAACAACGCCCGAGGATTGGCCACCGGGCTGTTCAACGCATGGGCATAGGCCTGGGCAAAACTGGACTGGGCAATATCTGCTGCATCGTCAGGGTTGCGCAAACGCCCGCACAAATAGCGGCGCAGCTCGGTGTAGCTGGCCAACAGATCGTCGACCACTGCGTTCAAAGAGGATGTGCAAGACGGGGTAAGGAATGACATGCAGAGCCGCTGGAGAGAGATGCTAATAGGAATTCGTATCATTCTCACATATGTGTAACTCTTTGTGCCAGCGTGTAATCGTGCCCCCAAGCCCGGTGGGAGCGGCTTGCTCGCGATACGTACAACCCGGTGCGCCTGTTGACGCCGTGTCGAACCCATCGCGGGCAAGCCCGGCTCCCACAAAAGCTCTATTTCGAGAACACCACCGGCACTGTAAACCGCAGCTTGCTGCCTTCTGGCGGTCGCGGTACCGGTGAGGCGCGGTTGATCATGTCGAGGGTGGCGTTGTCCAGCTCGCTGAAACCTGCTGAACGCACCACCGTGGCGCTTAGAACCTTGCCATTGCTGTCGATCTCAAACCGCAAGTAGGCCACGCCCCGGTCACCCCGATCGCGGGCGTTTTGCGGGTAACGCTTGAAGCGCTCCAGGTGTGCCAGCAACTGCGCTTCCCATTGCACTTTCAACGCCGGATCAGCAGCGCCGCGCGATGACTCTGCTGCCGCAGTGGTCGCCGCCTTTTGCGCGTCGAGTTTAGGCGGGGCGGTGGTGGTCGACACCGCCGGCTGTTCTTCCTGTTTTTTCGGCGGTGCCTGAATCTCCGCTCCCTGCTGCGGTGCGCTTTGATACGTCCCGTGGGCGGTGTCCTTGAAGGGCGATTTGGCCTGTTTGGCCGGTGACGGTTGCGGGGTGGGCGTGATTTTTTTTACCACCTCTTTGGGCGGTTTGGCCGATGGCGTGCTGATCTGTTTTTGCATCAGTTTGTCAGGCGCCACTTGCAGGTCTTGTTCGACCACTTGTGCCACGGGCACGGCGGCCAGCTCGATCATCATCGCCGCCGGTGCTGCCTCGGCCGAGGGGATCGGTGAAGTGTGCAACAGCCAGACGGTGATGCCCGTGTACACGCTCAGGGTAATCAGCGTCGCCACGCTCCAGAGCGCCTTGCGGGATTGGTTCAGGTAGGTCATGAGCTCATCAATAGTAATCAACGTAAAACGGGACACCCGTGGGCATCCCGTGTTTTAACCACAGTCAGGTCAGAACTTGACCGTCAGGCCTGTGCGCAGCGTGCGCCCCGGTGCAGGCATAAAGCTTTGTGCCAGAGGGTCGAGGTAATACACGTTGGTCAGGTTCTGCACGCCGAAGTCGATCTGCGTGCCCTTGTAGATTTCGTAGCTGGCAAACAGGTCGAAAATCGCCGATTGGCGGTAGTATATCTGGTTGGTGGTAATGCCATCGTTCCACGGTTTGTTCAGCTTGGCGGTCGGTGCGCTGTTGTAGACCATGCGCCCACCGAGGACCAGATGGTTGTCAAACCAGCGTGTTCCGACCGTGGTGTTGACCGAGTACTTGGGCGGGTTTTGGGTGTTGGTGTAAGAACCCGGGAAACCGCCGTCCACGCAGTTAGGCGTCGGGGTGCCGTCGTCGCGCAGTTTTTGTGCGAGGTCCGGGGCACAGGTTTTGGCGTTCAGGTAGTAGGTGGCGGATACATCAGTGAACACGCGGCCCATGTCGTAGCTGGTCTGCAACTCGACGCCCTTGACCCTGAAGCTGTCAACGTTCTGCAGGTTGCCGGCGTAGATGTCTTGATAGTCGCGGGTGATGTAGTTTTCGATCTTGTTGTCGAAGTAAGCCAGTTTGGCTGCGGCGCTGTCACCATCGAGCAATACGTCGTTCTTCAGGGTACTGACGCCCACTTCCCAGTTTTTGCTGTGCTCAGGCTTCAGTTTTGCTCCGGGTACGGCCGCTGTGAACAAGCCCAAAGTGGACTCGAACAGGCTCGGCATACGCACACCTTCGCTGTAGTTGAGGTACACGAAGCTGCTGTCGTTGATGTCGTACTTCACGCCGAATGAAGGCGTGAAGGCATGGTCGCGACGTTCGATCGGCTTGGCATAGCTGTAGCTGGTGGCGTACTTCTGACTTTGCGGGTCATCCGCCTCATAGCTGTCATACCCGCTGCTACCCACTGTGCTTTTTGCATAAGGGGTGGCGTTGAGCGAGTCCTGGGTGAAGTTGCCTTGCTGGTCAGGCCGCCAGTAAACATAACCAATGCGATCTTTGCCTTTGTACAGCCATGTCCAGCGTACTTGGCGGGTGGCAAAGGTAGCAGGGGTGGCGAGCTGGTTGTGGTCCTTGCTATGAAATTCGCTGTAGCGCCCGCCGACGGTAAAGGTCAGTGGCTTGACCGGAGCCCATTGCAATGAGCTCACCAGGCTGCCTTCCTGGCGGTCGCCGCTGCGGATAAAGCGGTTTTGTTCGAGGTCAGATTGCAGCACCGGCGAGTTGTCGTCCGGGCGCAGTTTTTCGTTCTGGTAAGAGGCGCCATAGTTCCAGGCGAATTTGCCGACCTGTGTGTCGAAACGCGAGGTGTTGCTCACGTCGGTGCCCCAGCGCAGGTCTTTGCTGCGGTTGAGCAAGGCGTCCTGATAACCGTCCGGGCTCAATTGATCCGGCTCATCAGCCCCGCCAAACAAGGGTGTCACGGTACTCAAGCCGTTATAAGCCTTGCTCTGGGCCTTGGTCACCCAGGCGTTGGCGCTCAAGTCGATCAGCGGGTTGTCTTCAGGCTTGAAGGTGTAGCGTGCGGTGTAGGCGTTGATCCGCATGGTGCCGGGCTGCCACTGCGGCACGGTGCCGGTGGTGTTGCGGATGATGCGCGAGGGCATCACTTCGCCGTATTCGCCATCGGTCCAGCGATAGGCCAGCTCAAGGGCCTGATCCGGTGAAGGCTTGATGATGGTCTTGAGCAATACCGCCTTGGAGTCGGTGGACGTGTTGAGCACTTCGTTGCCAGCCTTGAACACTTTGGCCGGGCCGTTGGCCTCTTCGGTTCTGTAGACGTACTGCTTGGTCGCCGGGTCCCAGCGTCGCACTTGCTTGAACACCTGGTAATCCTTGAAGCCCTTTTTACCGGCGTAGTAGTTGCCGCTTTCGCGCTGGGTGTAGGCCGCGACAAAATCGATGGTGTCACTGGTGCTGGCAAACGCCGCGCTGCCCGAATGCGCCTGCGGGTCGAAAATGCTGTTGCTGCCTTTGCGCGGGGTGGCGTTGTACTCGTGGGGGCGGTCGATGCTGTTGCTGGAGATATCGCCCTTGAGACGGAAACCGGTGGTTTCGCCGTCCTTGAGGATGTCTTTGGGTTGCAGAGTTTTCATCTTCACCATGCCACCGATGGCGCCCGCGGCATCAGCGCCCAGGCTTGGGCCTTTATCGACGGTGATGTCGCTGATCAGGTCGGGGTCGATGTAGCTGCGTTGCTGCATACCGCCGTAACCGCGATAGGCGTCAATCGCTTGCTGGCTGCCGTCGATGGTCACCGGCACGCGGCTCTGGCCCTGAATGCCACGGATGTTCACGTCCAGCGCGCCGCCGTTGCGGGTGTCACCGGTTTGCACGCCAGGCACGCCCTTGAGAATGTCGGCCGGAGAGGAGCCGCGAAAGCGATTGATGGTCTCGCCGGAGATATACACGCTTGAGCCTGCCTGGGTGTAAACCTGCGCGGCCGGGCCGGTCAAGCGGCTGCTCTGGCCACCTTTGATGGTCACGGCGCCGAGCAGTTCAGATTCGTCCAGATCACCGTCCAGGGCGGTACTGGCCTCGCTGCGCGGGCTGAGGATCAGGCTGCGCTGGCCGTCGATTTTCCAGCTGACCGGCGCATCGCCGAGCAACTGGCGCAAGGCCTGTTCGTTGCTGAAATTGCCGCGCACGGCAGGGGCTTGCAGACCATCTACCAGCCCGGCCGCCAGACCCAGTTGCAGATTGGCCTGACGCGCAAAAGCGCTGAGGGCGTTGGTCAGTGGCTGGGCCGGGATATCGAAGAAACGGGTAGCTTGATCACTTGGCAGCGCGTTGGGTTCTGCTGCCACCGCCGACTGCGGCTGAAAAATCGCGCTGTTGATTGCCACACACAGTACGGCCAGCGCCACCGGTACTTTGGAGTGCGCAACGTGTGATCGGTTACCCATGCTTCATCGCCTTTCGTTTTGGTATTACGAGTCATTCGCAATACAAGGAGCTACAAAGACGAACACCTTCAGGATTTTTTTCAGTGATAACGAAAATATTTTTCATTTAGCTTTTTTGGCAGTGCCAATGACCGTCAGCAGAGGCGAGTACTGACGCACTTCACCGCCAATCGGCGCGACCAGGGCTTGCAGTGCGCGCCGGGTATCGCGCATGTCGTAAAGGCCGGTCACGCGTTTGTTGGCCAGGGCCGGATCATTAATCACGATCCAGCCGCGCTGGTAGCGGTCGAGTTGTTCCACCACCTGGGCAACGCTGGCGTTTTCAAAAAACTGCGCACCTTTGATCCAGCCCGCGACTTCATCAGGCATGACCAAAGATTGCGTGGCGTTGCCGGTGTTGCGGTCGATCCACAAACGCTGGCCTGCG
This sequence comes from Pseudomonas sp. PS01297, assembly GCF_029959305.1. Lineage (NCBI taxonomy): Bacteria > Pseudomonadati > Pseudomonadota > Gammaproteobacteria > Pseudomonadales > Pseudomonadaceae > Pseudomonas > Pseudomonas sp. PS01297. The sequence continues at coordinate 18,800 of NZ_JASCPQ010000003.1, read as the reverse complement.
CCTAGCCGATACTGTTTGTTGACGCCGACAGTGCCGTCGCGCACCTCGACACTCAGGCCGGCTTGGCGCTGTGCCACATCGAAGGCGGTGCCCAAGACCCTGATCACGGCTTCTTCGCTGCGCACTTCAAACGGTTTGCTGGCGTCATGCTCCACGTCGAAAAACACTTCGCCTTGCACCAGAGTGACCTGGCGCTGGTGATCGTCGAAGCTCACGTTGATCGCGCTTTGCGGTGCCAGGGTCAGGCGGCTGCCGTCACTCAGGGTGACTTCACGGGTCTGCGCGGTGCCAGTGCTGTAATCCGCTCGCCAGTTCGGGCTCAGCACCAGCGCTGCGCACACCGCCAAGGCACTGATGCAGGCTGCGGCCAGCAGCGGCAGGCGCGCGCGCGGTGTGAGCGTTGTGACGTTCGCAGGCGCCTGTGGCCATTGTTGCTCGGTGCTTGGGGAGTGCGAGCCGAGGGCTTCCCACGCGCGATTGACCTGCGCCCAGGCCTCAAAGTGCTCCTCGTGGCTGTGCAACCAGCTATCGAACTCCTCGAAACGCTCGGGTTGCTGTTGCAGGTCCAGCAGCCACTGGCCGGCGTCTTCCAGGCTTTGCGCCGAGACAGTCCGGGGCAGGGGGGCGTTATGCATACGGGCGTTCCTTACTGTGCGCGCTGTGGCCAGAGTCGTGGGTGGCGACGCTTGAGGCCAGGTGAACGATGGCATCCTTGACCAGGCGATGAGCGCTGGAAAGCGAGATTTTGAGATGATCGGCGGTTTGCTGCAATGTGAAACCACCCAGGCGATGCATCTCTACAGCGATGCGCATTTGCTCGGGCAGGCTGGCCAGCGTAGCAGCAATACGGCTGGCGTCATCACTGTGCACCACCCGTTGCTCGGGCGACAACTCGTGACCGGGGCGCATCCATTGTGGCGGCGACTGCTGCTGACGTTTCTCTGCGGCCTGGCGGCGAACGGCGTCCAGGGCCAGATTACGGACGATGCGATACAGATACGCCACGGGTTGCTCGACGACCTCTTCAGTACTGGCGCAAAAGCGCAAAAAGGCATCCTGCACCACATCTTCAGCGCGCGCGTGATCACCCACTACCACCTTGGCGTAGTTGATCAAAGCGACGCGATGCTCGAGATAGAGTTGCAGCCTGGCGTTGGAGTCGTTCACGGGTGAACTCAAAAGTGATGAGCCTGAAAGCGCGGCGACGTTAATTTAATTGAGAGTAATTATCAATACCGTTGTTTGTGTGGGAATACCCCACCTGCCACAAAACGGCTGCCCCGTCTTCGAATCCGCGCTATCGCGCAGCAAACAGGCCACCAAATATCTTCAGCATCCCCCAATCGGTTCCCTCTCCTTCGGGAGAGGGCTAGGGTGAGGGGGGCTCTTGATGTGAGTGCATATCCATTGCTGCGACGACGGACTTTTAGATCAAAAGATCGCGAGACAAGCTCGCTCCTACCGGTTTGTGGAGTATTTCTACGCCTAGAGCAAACCTGACCCGGTCACTGTAGGAGCGAGCTTGTCTCGCGATCTTGTGATCTGGCTTTTGATCTTGATCTACCCGCCCCTTCGGGAGACCGCAGCGAAGGCCGTACGCCGGGGCAAGGCCTTTTTGGGTACTTTTGTGGCTGTTTGACAAAAGTGCCTCGCTGTAAGAGCGAAACCCGTAAAAAGCCGTTATGCATCGAATGGATATGTACACAAGAAAGCATTACGGCTTCGCCGCAGTGGCTCACCCTCTTGATCGCAGCCTTCGGCAGCGACTACAGGCTAAGAAGATCAAAAGATCGCGAGGCAAGCTCGCTCCTACAGTGGCCGGGTCAGGTTGGTTGTAAGCGCCAGCCCAAGACGTTGAGCAGGTCGCAGCCGTCGCGCAGCAAGATCATGGCGGTGGTGGCGAGTTGTTTGAGGTCGAGGGCGTCGGCGTCCTGGACGTCGCGGCTGGAGAAGGTTTCCATCAATTGGGTTACCGCCAGTACGCGGGCGGCGGCGTTAGCGTGCAAGACGTCGAGCGGGGCGTTGCGGTCGATGAGCAAGGCGGGGATGGTGCAGTCGATGGCAGTAAGCGGGATGTACGCTGAATTAGTCATGGATGAATCTCTTAAATTTCACGGATTAAGCCATCTGTTTTCGTCGCCAAACGAAAACAGGTGGCCGCTGTACGCGGGTTGGCGAACCGGTAAATTTAAGCAAAACCCGGCAGACCCGAAGATCTCCCACGCACAGCTGCCATAAAGCACAGCGAGCAAAATACACGCTTAGCCAAATACAACAACCGTACTGCAAAAATTATTACGCCAAGTCGCCAAACCCGGTCGCCCATTTGGGCGAGCGCTGACTATAGGCGCCGTACTGCAGCCTCAGCAATTGGCAAAGCTGTGCGAAACATCCCGCAATTTTGTGGGCGTACACGACCTCTGTAGACGGGGCGGCCTCTACTGCACCGTGAATGAAATACGGGTCTGCACTGGCATTCAGGCAAGCCCGCCAGTTAAGGTGCTGCAATCCTTTCGCCTTCTACCAAGGATCTGTTGTGATGAATACACCGCGTACTGTTGTCGGCCCGATCAAGGCCGTGATTTTTGATATGGACGGTTTGTTGCTGGATACCGAAGGCATTTACTCCGAAGTTACGCAGATCGTCGTCGAACGTTATGGCCGCACGTATGACTGGAGCATCAAGCAGCACATCATCGGGCGCGGTGCCCAGGATCTGGCTGAGTACATTGTCAAAGCGCTGGATCTGCCGATTACCTGGCAAGAGTTCCTCAAGGCCCGCGAGCCGCTGATGGCCGGGTACTTTTCCAAGGCACTCGCCATGCCGGGGGCTGAAGCGCTGGTGCGGCACTTGAAGGCGCACAACATCCCGATTGCCGTGGGCACCAGTTCAACCAGCAGCGGCTTTGGCCACAAAACCACGTTGCATCGCGAGTGGTTTGCGTTGTTCGACACTATCGTGACGGCCGATGACCCTGAGGTGGGTGCAGCCAAACCCGCGCCCGACATCTTCTTGACCGCTGCCCGCCGCCTCGGCGTTGCGCCACAGGATTGCCTGGTGTTTGAAGACTCGCCGTTTGGCGTAACCGCCGCCAAGGCCGCCAGCATGACTGCCATCGCCGTACCCGATGCCGCCATGCCCGACAGCAAGTACCACCACGCAGACCTGATTATTCGCCAGTTGCCAGAGTTTGATCTGGGCGCCTACGGTCTGCCGCCGCTGCGCTGAATAGACTGTCTAATCCGCCACGGCGGTTACATCAACGCCAGGATACGTTGGCCCAGCGCTTGAGCGCTGGCCAGCGAGTCGATATTGGCGAAACCCAGCAGCAACCCCGAAGGCTTGTCCGTGCCTTGGTGCCATTCGCTCAACGCTTCGGCAAACAGCCCGGCCTCGCGCATGCGCTGCACCATCAAGCTGTCCGCGCAGGACGCGTTGAGCCGCAGGATGAGGTGCATCCCGCCGGGGTTGGCATCAATTTGAATCCGCTCGCCGAGCACGCTTTTAAGTCCGTTCACCGCCATCGCCCGACGCTCGCTGTAGAGCTTGCGCATGCGCTGGATATGGCGCCCGAAATGCCCTTCAGCCATGAACGTCGCGACGATGGCCTGGTTTAATTCCGGGCAACCGCCCTGGAAGGTCTTGCAGCTTTCCTCAAAACGCTCAACCAGCGCCGCAGGCACGACCACGTAGGCCAGGCGCATGCCCGGAAACAACACCTTACTGAAGGTGCCGCTATAGAGCACGCGGCCCTCACGGTCCAGGCTCTTGAGGGCGGGGAGCGGGCGGCTGACGTAGCGGTATTCGCCGTCGTAATCGTCCTCGACGATCCAGGCGTTTTGCTGGCTCGCCCACTCCAGCAACGCCAACCGTCGTGGCAATGAAAGCGACACGCACAAAGGGCTTTGATGCGCAGGGGTAACCACGGCGGCGCGGGCGTTATGGCCGATTTCAAGGGCCGTTGAAACCCGCAAGCCGTCTTGATCAACGGGCACCGCCACCGGCGTGATGTGCAGGCTTTGCAGCAGGCGCCGGGTCGGCGGATAGCCAGGGTCTTCGACCAACACGCGGTCGGCGGGTTTGAGCAAGGTGTGGGTGATCAGCGACAACGTCTCCCGATACCCTGCGGTGACAAAAACTTGAGCCGGTGAGCAGGCGATGCCGCGCGCCACCTGCAAGTACGTGGCAATTGCTGCGCGCAGCGCCTGCAAGCCATAGACCGAAGGGTTGGCCATGTCTTGGGGCTGTGTGCCGCGCACGCAACGAGCGCCGATTTGCGCCCATATTTTTCTGGGGAAGGCATCCAGCGCCGGCACGCCCATTTGAAATGGCAGCACTGCCGACTGTTGGCGGATCGCCTGATGGGGCGCTGCCTGTGCGATGGCGGAGGCGGGCGGTGAAGAGCTTGTGCCGCTAATGCCGTCAGCCACTCGCGTACCGGCCTGACCACATGCCACCAGGTAGCCTTCAGAGGTGAGCAGGGAATAGGCGTTGTCGATGGTGCCACGGGCCAGCCCCAATTCTTTGGCCAATGCGCGGGCTGCGGGCACGCGGTCACCCGGCTTAAGCAGGCCGGCGTTGATGGCTTCGCGAAAGCGCCAATAGAGCTGACGGTAAATCGGTTCGCTGGAGGCGGGGTCAAGCGCCGATAAACTGGGGACAGAGGTTTGCATGGTGAGGCCTGCGCGGGTGAGCACAATCATGGTCCAGCCATAGAGCTGAATCATGGCCCTTTGTGACAGGGCCAAGAAACCGCACTATGGCGCCACTCCACTTATCAATGCAAGGGCAGACCATGAGCACGCGTATCGACTACTCCAAAGCATCCCCTGAAGCCTTCAAAGCCTTCGGCGGTGTGCACGTTGCACTGCAAAACGGCGATCTCTCCAAAATGCTTATCGACCTGGTGTTCCTCAGAGTGTCGCAAATCAATGGCTGCGCTTACTGCATCGACTTGCACTCGCGGGACTTGCTCAAACTGGGCATGACTGTCGACAAGCTGTTGTTGGTGCCAGTGTGGCACGAAGCCCAATCGCTGTTTACCGCCCGCGAGCAAGCAGCACTGGCATGGGCCGAAAGCGTCACCCGGGTTGAGCAGACTGGCGTGCCTCAGGCTGACTATGACGCGGTAACCGCCGAGTTCAACGACAAAGAGCTGGCTGAACTGACCTATGCCATCAGCCTGATGAATGCTTACAACCGACTGGGCGTGGCGTTCCGTATGGTGCCGACGGCAGCCAAAGAGTGAACTGAAAACTTGCGAGTACGCCCTTGGCGTACTCGTTATGGTAGGTGCTTACAATCAGCGCACTTTCAGGCTTGGATTAATTGCGACTGAAGCGGCCCCCGTGCAGGCATTAGCTGCGACTGTGTTTGCATTCAACGCGGCGTGCTTGCAATTGATCTTCGCGTGCTCACTTTATGTGCGACTGACGGACCGTCCATAAAACGTTAGTTTGATAGACGGCCCCTGATGAGAAAATAAGCAAACCACCGGGCCCAGATTAAAGGTTCCATGTATCCAAACCAGCGTTCGCACACACTGGTTGTTAAGTATCTTTGTGCCTTAAAAAATCAGGAGGCTGAATCACGCCATTTCCACTCCGTATGCTCAGTGCTAATCCCCAAAGCTTCAAACTTTTCGGCCACATAGCGCAGACAGGCTCCACCATCTGGTTTGTAATGACCTGAGGCATCGTTGACCATAGAGATAACAGACTGCAGTTGCTGATCGATGACCTTGAACTCACCTGCACATATCACAGGGCGACCACTACCAAGCTGACTATGCCGGATATACGCAGCGTGATTTGTTTTATCCCAGCGCCTATAAATCAGGGAGCCTTCCGGCGTATAAACCCAAGTGTAACTGCTTGTCGTGGTATTAGACTCCAGCTGTTCGCTTTGCCCCGAAGAAAGTTGATGACCAATCAACCTCCCATTCAACCTCCCAATCAACTGGCCTACCCCGGGTATTTTTGAAGGATCATAGCTGCGCCACCGCATAATATCTCCAATATAAGGCATCCACCTCACGGGATAAGTTTGTGAATTCAGATCAATGGGTTTTTTATCGGAGTTTATCCAGTTAGTGTAAAGCACTTGCCCTGACCAAACGGTGTCCAGATGAGAAGATGGAGCATGCAACCACTTATTGATCTGTTTGAACGTAGTATTACTATAAATATCATTCGCTATAAGTGTGACTGACTCGAGCGCCCAATCATCTTCATTCGACTTGATAGTACCCGCGACACCAAGGGTGAGTCCGTTGAGGAAGTCTGCACCAAAAGAGGTCTCCCGGCCGACCTGATGAAAACTGATACCCTGAATTTCGAGAAGTGTAATATTTTTACGCCCAAACATTTTGTTGAGATCAATGCTCAGCGCGATGGTTTCCCCTGCGCTGGCAGTTTCACAAAACCTTTGTAGCTGAAGAGTGGGGCCTAGGGAAATGTAAATGCTGGTGCCCGTACCTGCCCATTTAATATTTTCAATAGTCGCTATCACCGTGAGGCTGTCTATTGTTTGCGAATTGGAGGCCTGCCCTGTAAATATTGAATTCATAATTTGATTTCTCGATTAGTCTTAATGAGGTTTGTAAAACCTAGCAAGGAAGCCTTGAAAAGGTCTAGCGATATCAACTTGTTGATGGGGTTAAGCTGTTTCAAACTATATAAACGCTTTTGGTTAAATACTTCCTGCTTTCCCTGAAGGACATGTCTGTGCATGGCTGAATTCAATGGCCTACAAATAAACTCCTCCGCCCCAAAATTATCGACCTGCATTCCTCACGCTTGTCGACTGACATTAATTGCGACGACAGCCCTCAAATCGGCAATCCTGATGCCAGCCTCTTATCGCGCAACTCAGCAGCTCGCGCCGGGTCAAGCATGTTTCTGAATAACACTTTGATTTTTGGTGGGCTTGGAGTCTAACTGCTCTAGCAAGCCCTTTATCTTGTACCCATGACGAGTGAGTGTCGGTTCCAGATCATCCAGTTGTTACGACAGCACTGACCCCACCAGCTCCGCCGAAATAGGGTTCTCACCAGTCAGGTATGCAGCAGCCAGTGAATGTATTCGCGCTGACTGCCAGTAATACCATCGAGTGAAAAAAACCTCTGTGCGATAGCTATTTCCTCCATTGTCGGACGACGCAAATCATTGCGCAGCTTGGGATGGCCAGCCAGCACCACTGAGAGACGTCCCGCACCACCCTCAACCAACTCCATCAAGCGCTTGATTCCTGACAGAGTATGTCCATTAAGGTCGTAAACTTTTCGGTCGGTGTGGGTATATAAACGTTTTATTTCGAGGATAAATGGTAATTGAGCGCAGCAATCAAGGTCGTCAGATTAATGCTGTGTTTCTCGATAGCGAAGGACGTGGTAACGATGATCTGCTTTTAGTCTTTCATCACCTGTTGACGGCGCCGTAGCATCACAGTTTTACCACTGCCGATGAGACAATACAGGTCAATCAAACGGCCTTCAAAGATGGCGCCCTTGATGTCTTTAATCAGTTGCTGAAGGCGCGCTCCAGGACAATACGTCGATTCAGGGTTGCACTCAGCATCTGGTGGATGAAGGCTTGATCTTCGGTAGATAGTTTGGATAACGGCTGCGCTAGTTCATCGACTTTGCCTCGCTTGAATGCGCGGTACCGATGCAACTGAATCGGTACGGAGACCGGATAGTAGTGCCTAAGCGCTGGCCATTCAGCTCAGTATAAAGAGCGTTATCAAACAGTCCCTACAGCGACACCACAAACTCTCCTGCCATATTTGGCTCCACCTCAAAAGCGGTGACTTCAACCATTGTCCAGATAGATCATCTTTGGATGGCCTTAGAAGGTGAAGGTAGAATCAGCCTTCGGCGCGATGGCGTTGAACAGGAAACGCAACGCCGTCTCCGCATCATTGGCACTATGCCGCCTACTGGGCACTGCATTCAGCTTCGCTCAGATAGTTTAGAGCGTCTATTGCTGCAGTTTGCGTTTACGAAATTCAGCCACTTTATGGCGGTTTCCACACAGCGCCATGCTGCACCAGCGGCGTTTGTGTGCCTTGGTGCGGTCATAAAACCACAGCACACAGTCCGGGTGTTCGCAGGTGCGAATCAACTCGGCATCGGCATTCACCAGCAAGTCGGCGGCAGCTTCAGCGATCGGCGCCAAAAACTGTTCCGCCGTTTGCTGTTTGTGCAGGCGTTGCAGGCTGAGTTCGCCCGCTTCATTCCAGGCCAGTTGCGGGTAACTCACCGCCTTGCGCAAAAAACTGTTCAGCGCAGCGGGATCCCCTTGCTGCCCCGCCTTGCGTTGCTCCAGCAGATCACGGATCACTTCTCGCAGATGCCTTGCGGCTGTCAGCAGGGCGCCTTCCTCAAACTCGGGTATTTCCCCCGGCGCAAACCATTCAAGACGCACGAGCCAGCGCTTGACGTCGGCATCGCTTTGCCAAAAGTCGACCGGCACAGCCTCGACATTGGCTCGGGTGTTGAGCATGTCCAGCACGGGGTGGTCAGCCAGCACATATGGCTCAAGCGGTGGAGTGGCGGGGGTGGCGCTCATGGTCGGTCCTCGAAAAAAGCTGGGCTATCGTAACCGTTAATGAGTGATATGGGTAGTTACCAAATCGGATCGTGTAACCATAATAATTAATTTGACAGGTTACTAATTTGGGCGCAGCTTTTTAAAAGCTAACCCGAATATTTGATTTTAATGGTTACTTTAGGAGCGTCTGTATGCCCAATTCAAACCCCGTGGTGCGTTATAAACACATTGAGGCCGATGGTGTTCGTGTGTTCTATCGCGAGGCCGGTGATCCGTCGGCGCCGGTAATGTTGTTGTTGCATGGTTTTCCCAGCTCATCGCATATGTTCGCGACCTGATCCCGTTACTGGCGGCTCACTACCGGGTTATTGCGCCGGATTTGCCGGGCTTCGGTTTTACTGAAGTGCCTGAGGCGCGGGGCTACAGCTACAGCTTCGATAACCTGGCAATTACCCTGGGGCATTTTGTCGATGCGTTGAAACTCACGCGGTATGCGCTGTATGTGTTTGATTACGGCGCGCCGGTGGGTTTTCGTCTGGCCGTGGCACAGCCGCAGCGGGTCAGTGCGCTGGTCTCGCAAAACGGCAATGCGTACCTCGAAGGACTGGGGGATGCCTGGGCGCCGATTCGTGCGTATTGGGCCGAGCCGACGGCGGCTAATCGTGAGGTTATCCGCAACGCGGTACTGAGCCTGGAAGGCACGCGTTATCAGTATCTGCACGGCGTTGAAAAGCCAGAACGGGTGGCCCCGGAGTCATGGATGCTGGACCTGCTGCTGATGCAGCGGCCGGGCAATGACGACATCCAGCTGGACCTGTTTCTCGACTACCGCAACAACTTGACCCTGTACCCGCAGTTTCAGGCGTTTTTCAAGGCTGCACAGGTGCCGACGCTGGTGATTTGGGGCAAGCACGATCCGTTTTTCATCCCGCCGGGGGCTCACGCCTATAAAACCGATAACCCCAACGCGGTGGTGGAGTTGTTGGACACCGGCCACTTTGCTCTGGAAACCCACGCCGAGCACATTGCCCAGCGGATTTTGGCGGTGCTGCCACGGGGTTGAGCCTTGAAGCCCGGCAGGCTTGCCAGCAAAGGCAAACCTGCCGGGTGGTTTTAGAACTTCCAGCTCACGGAGGCCGTGACGTTGCGCGGGTCGCCGAAGTTGCTTTGGGCGTAGCGCACGCTGTCCAGGTACTTCTGGTTGGTCAGGTTGTCGAGGTTCAGTTGGGTGCTCCAGTGCGGGTCGATCTGGTAACTGGCCATCAGGCCCACCAGCGCGTAGGCATCCTGGCTGGCGGCCGGGGTGGTGTCGTTTTCGACCTTGCTTTGCCATTTCAGGCTGCCACCGACCTTGACCTTGGGCGCCATCGGCAACTGGTAAGTCATGGAGGAGGTCAGCGCATTGCGCGGGATAAATTTGTTGCCGCGCTGATCATCAGCGTTGGTGATGTACACATAGGTGTAACCGCCGCTGACTTGCAGGCCGGGGGCCAGTTCGCCCGACGCCTCCAGTTCAATGCCGCTGCTCTTGTACGACTCGCCATCGTACACATAGCCGCCCAGTGCAGGGTTGTAACCGGCATACGTCGCTACGTTGTCTTGTTGGGTGTGGAACACCGCTGCCGTGACATTGAGTTTATTGTCGAGCAAACGGCCCTTGATGCCGGCCTCATAACTCTTGCCTTCCAGCGGGTCGATAACCTTGCCCTGGGTGTTCAGGTTGTACTGCGGGTTAAAGATCTTGGTGTAGCTGGCGTACACCGAGTATTGCTCACTCAGGTCGTAGATTACCCCGGCGTAAGGCGTGACCTTGCCGTGAATGCTCACATCGCGGGCGGTGTCGTAGTTTTCGCCATCGCTGTCAGCGCTGAGCATGCGTGCGCCGGTTATCAGGTGCAGGTCATCGGTGAGGTTAAAGCGCGCTCCGGCGTAAAGGCTCTTTTGCCGGTCGGTGTAGTTGGAGGTCGCGGCGTCTGTGGCAATGTTGTACGTCGGCTTGGGGATATCGCCGTTCAGGGCGTCTTGCAGCGACACCGAGGTGTAGTACGACGAGGTGCCGTACAACGAGGTTTCCTGGGTGTGCGAGCGCGCGATGTTGGCGCCGAAGGTCAACTGATGCTCACGCCCGCCAAGGCTGAAAGGGCCGCTGAAAGACAGATCGCCATCCAGCTCGCGGGTATCGTCCTTGTACTTGGAAGCCAGGCCGGTATAGCCGGTGGCCGACGCGCTGTTGCTGTAGACGTAGAACATGTTGGTGTCTTCACGGTGTTCCATCGCCGTCAAGGTCAGCGTCGACTTCCAGTCATTCTCGAAGCGGTGTTCCCACTCGGCAAAGGCGCGGGTGGTGTGCACGTCCCAATACACCCACGGCTGGGAAATATTCGAACGGGTGCTGTGATAGTGGATCGGGTTGCCGTTGGCATCGGCCAGCGGCAGCGCACCCCAACTGGCGCCATTGGAGTTGGACTTCTGGTCTTCGATGCCGACGGTCAGGGTGTCGCTGTCGGTCAGGTCGAAGGCCAGCAGGCCACTGAGAATATTCTTTTCCCGGGAGTAGCGGTCGAGGTAGGAGTTGCCCGTGTCATTGGCGTAGATAAAACGGCCGCGCACATTGCCTGAGTCAGTCAACGGCCCGGAAACGTCCAGGTCAACCCGGCGCTTGTCCCACGAACCGGCACTGACGCTGACGGTGGCCTGGGTGTCAGCTGTCGGCCGTTTGCGCACAAAGTTGACCGTGGCCGACGGGTTGCCGGTGCCGCTCATCAACCCGTTGGCGCCGTGCAGAATGTCCACTTGCTCGTAGGGCGCCATGTCGATGTCGCCCACCAGCAGCCCCCCGTTCAACGGCATGCCCATGCCGTCGTACTGAAAGTTGGTGATGTCAAAACCGCGCGCGGTGAAGTAGGTACGGTCGGTTTCGACCTTCTGCACATTCACCCCCGGCGTACTGTCCAGCACATCGCGAATGCTGTTGAGCTTGAAGTCATCCAGTTGCTCGCGCTTGATGCTGGTGACGCCTTGCGGGGTTTCTTGCGCGGTCAGGTTCAGGCGGGTCGTGGTGGCGCTGGGTTTGCCCTGATAGCCCTCGGGCGAGTCCTCTTCGGTGTCAGCGGCATTGACCGTGGTGGCGGGCAGGTCGACAGCGCCTTGAGCGGCGAAAGCGTGATTGAACATACCTAAAGCAACCAACGTCAGTGCTGACGTCGGCAGGGTGAACAGTTTGTGCATGATCTGCGAGTACTCCGGATGTGGAACTGCGTAACCGAAATCGGTTACAAAGTTTTACATCTATACGGATGCAAATCATTTCTATTTACAAATCTTTACCATTTGTATTTAGCTGGCGCGGACTTTGGACGGCATGGCCGGCAATACCGCCTCTTGCAGCGTGCGTGCCGCCGGGTGTTCGAAGCGCATGCCGGGGATGACCTCGCGGTCTTCGACCAGTTTGCCATCGGCCAGCACCACCACCCGCTGGCAAAACCGCCGGACCAGGCTCAGGTCATGGGTAATCAGTAAAAAACCGGTGCCAGATTCGCGCCGCACGTCAGCCAGCAGGTCGAGTATTTGCACCTGCAACACCCGGTCGAGGTTTGACAGGGCCTCATCGAGAATGATCATCTGCGGGTCGATCGCCAGCGCCCGGGCGATACCGGCGCGTTGCAACTGGCCGCCGCTGAGTTGCGCAGGCAACTTGTCGCTGTCGCTGGCCGACAGTTTGACTTGCAGCAACAGGCGCCCCACGCGGGCCTGGATGGCTTGGGCGTTCATGTCCGAGAGGTGGCGCAATGGCTCGGCAATGCTCCAGCCAATGCTGCGCTGGGGGTTGAAGGCACTGATGGCGTCTTGAAAGACCATTTGCACCCGTCGCAGAAAGTGCTGCGGGTCCAGCCCCTGTAACGTCTGGCCCTCGAACAGGACAGTGCCCTGAACGGGTGTTTCCAGGCCCATCAGCAAGCGGGCGAGGGTGCTCTTACCGCTGCCGCTTGCGCCCAGCAAACCAAGGCTCTGGCCTGCGAGCAGGTCGAGGTTCAGGCCTTTGAGCACCTGTACGCGGTGGCGTTTGCTGAACATTCCGCCAGCGGTGTAACCGTGGTTCAGATCGCATACCTGAATAAGCGTCATGGCGTGCAGGTCTCCAGAGTCAATGCATGGTGCGCGGCCAGCAGCGTGCGTGCTTCTTCGCTTTGCGGGGTGTTGAACAGGGTGTGGACATCGGCCTGTTCGACGATGCGCCCATGGGCCATGACCGACACCTGATCGGCACAGCGCGCGACCACGCCCATGTCATGAGTAATCAGCAGCACCCCGAGGTTTCGCTCTGCGACCAAGCGCTCCAGCAAGTCGAGAAAGCGTGCCTGGGCGACAACATCCAGATCGCTGGTGGGTTCGTCGGCCAACAAAAAGTGGCTGTCCGCGAGCAGCGCCAGGGCAATCATGAAGCGTTGCAACATGCCGCCGCTGAGCTGAAAAGCAAAAGAATCGAGCACCCTCGGCCCATCGTTGAGGCCGACTTCGTTGAGGGTGTCGAGAATTAATTGATCGGCGTGCACCCCGCGCAATCCTCGGCTGCGCAGGGTCTCCTGGGCATGTTGACGCAATGAGCGCACCGGGTTGAAAGCGCTGCGCGGGTTTTGCAGCACTAGCGCGGCTTCGCGCCCGCGCAACTGCGCCGGTTGCACCACGTGGCCGTCCAGACGCAGCGTGCCGCCCTGGCTGTGCACGCCGGGAGGCAGCAGGTCGAGAATGCCCAGGCAGCTCAGGGATTTGCCCGAACCGCTGGCGCCCACCAGTGCGTGCACCTCGCCAGCCTTGAGCGTGAGATCGAGTTGTTCCACCAAGGTGCGTTGCTGGTGTGTGAGGCACAGGCCTTGAATGCTCAGGGTCCGGGTCATTCCTTGATCTCCGCCAGTACGCTGGGGTCGAGCCGGTCGCGCAAGGCGTCACCGAGCAGGTTGAAGGCCATCACCGAGATAAAAATCATCAGCCCCGGCCACAGCAGCAGTTGCGGATGAGTCCAGATAAATTCCTTGGAGTCGTTGATCATCACGCCCCACTCGGGCGTCGGCGGGCTGACCCCGAGGCCGAGGAAGGACAGCCCCGAGACGTGCAGCATCATGTGGCCGATGTCCATCGACGCCAGCACCAGCAACTGCCCGACCACGTTGGGCATCACATGCTGGCGCAGGCGGGTCAGGCGCGAAGCCCCGGACAGCCGCGAAGCCAGCACGTAGTCACGGTTGCGCTGGGCCAGCACCATGCCGCGCACCATGCGCGCATACCAGGCCCAGTGCGACAGGGCGATGGCGATGATCACGTTGGTCAGCCCGGTGCCCAGCAGGGCAATCAGGAAGAACGCCAGCACCAGGGTCGGGAAGGTCAGGAACATGTCGCATAGGCGCATCAAAAACATGTCGACCTTGCCGCCAACAATCCCGGCGATGCCGCCAATCGTCACGCCCATGATCAGCACCAGCCCCAACACCAGCACCACGCTGCCCAGCGACCATTGTGTGCCGACGATCAACCGCGACAGCACATCACGGCCCAGGTGGTCGGTGCCCAGCCAATGGCTGGTACTGGCGGGCAGCAAACGGTCGTCGAGGTTGACCAGGGTGGCGTCATAGGGCGCGATCCAGGCCCCGAATAAAGCGAATATCAGCAGCAGCGCAACCAGTACATAACCGACACGCAGGCCGCTTTTTTTACCTGCCAACGCAGTGTTCACGCTACTCATGCCATCACCCCCGACAGGCGCGTGCGCGGGTCGAGCCAGGCGTAGCAGATGTCGACCACCAGGTTGCACAGCACCAGCAACGTGGTGAGCAGCAAGGTGAAGCATTGCATCACCGGGAAGTCGCGGTTAAGCACAGCGCTCACCGCAAAACGGCCGATACCGGGCCAGGCGAATATGGTTTCGATCACCAGCGCACCGCCCAGCAACTCGCCAACATGCATGCCGGTGGCGGTGACCAATGGCATCCAGGCGTTGCGCAGAATATGGTCGCGCCAAACCCGGCGCTCGTTCAGGCCGCGCGCTCGGGCATAAAACACATGCCGCTGCTGGCGCACATCGAGCAGGCTGGCGCGCAGCAGGCGGGCATTGATCGACATCGACATCAGCGCAATCGCCAGCACCGGCATGACCAAGTGTTGCGGGCCGCCACGGCCCATGGGCGGCAGCCAGCCGAGCCACAGCGAGAGCAGGGCGATGAGCAAAAAAGCCAGCCAGAAGTTCGGCATCGACACCCCGATAAAGGTGATAAAACGCACCACTTGATCCGGCCAGCGGCCTTTCCAGCGGGCCGCTGCCAGGCCCAGCGGGATACTCATCAACAAGGTCACGAGCAACGCCAGGCCGCCCAGTTGCAGGGTGGCGGGCAGGTAGTACAGCACGTCATCCAGCACCGGGCGCCCGGTGATATACGACGTGCCGAAATCCAGGTGCACAGCGTTCCATAGCCAACTGACGTACTGCTCAACCAAAGGCCGGTCGAGGCCCAAGGCATGCCGCGCCTCGGCCAGCGCCACGTCGGTGGGCGGGATCTGTGACAGGCGCAGGTAATCCAGCGCCGGGTCGCCATTGCCCAGATGCAGCAGGACAAAGACGATCAACGACACCCCCAGCAACACCGGAACCAGCAGCAAAAGCCGCAAAACGATATAACGCAGCATGGCTCAGGGCTTCCCGGTGGCAGGGCGCATGGCTTCAAACGGCACGTCAAACAGCGTGCTGCCGAACTGCACGTTATCGACCCCTTTGGCGCTGACACTGATGGCCGTGAGGTAAGACAGCGGCAGGTACACCGCCTGGTCATGCAGCGTGGTGAGGATCTCGCGGTAACCTTCGGTACGTTTGCTTTCGTCGGTTTGCCCCAGTACCTCGGCTATGGTGTGGTCGATCTGATCCTTCATCGGCAGCCCGCGCTGGGCCATGTAATCGGCATGTCCCGGGTAGCGCATGGAGCTTACAAACGAGTGCGGATCGTACGGCGCGCCCCAGGTATCCGCGAAGATCATGCCGAAGCGGCCCTCGCGTTGGCGCTGCACCAATGAGCCTTCTTCTTCGGCGCGTAACTTGACCTCGATGCCGACCTTGGCCAACTCACCTTGAATGATTTCAGCCAGGCTTTTTTGCAGCGCGCTGGTGCCCAGAAACACCAGTTCGGTGCTCAACGGCTGGCCGTCTTTTTCGCGGACGGTTTTACCGGCAGGTATTTTCCAGCCCGCAGCGTCGAGGGCTTGGCGGGTGTGATCGGGGTCATAAGGCAAGGCTTTAAGGCCGATGTTGGCGTAGGGCATGTTGCTGGAAAACAGCGCGTCGGCACGCGGCTCAAGGCCGTGCAGCACCTTGGCGATGATGGTGTCTTTGTCTACCGCCTGATTGATGGCCTGACGTACCACCAACTCGTTCGTCGGCGCCTGCCCGGTGTTCATCGCCACCGTGCGGGTGGCCAGCGGCGCGGATATGGCGGTTTTGAAACCGGCGTCGCGTAGCCGTACAAAGGTCCCGGGGGAGATTTCGCCTTCGGCACCCTGGATCAGGTCCAGTTCGCCGGTTTGCAAGGCAATGGCGCGGCTGTCCGGGTCTGAAATCACTTTGACCAGCACCGCGCCATAAGCCGGTTTGGCCCCCCAGTAATGCTCGTTGCGCTCGAAACGGTCGTACTCGCCGCGCCGGGTTTGCGCCAACACCCACGGACCGGTGCCGACCGGTGTGCCGGGTTTGGCGTCGGGCGCGGCAAAACGCAGCGGCCGCACTTGCGCCAGCTCCATCAGGGTTGGGTAGTACGGGTGCTTGAGGTGCAACACCAGGGTGTGTTCGTCGGGGGCTTCAACACGGTCCAGGGTCGAGACCAGCTCCATCCACTGATGGCGTTTCGCATTGGCCAGGACCGCATCCAGATTGGCCTTGGCTGCGGCCGCATTAAACGGGCTGCCATCGCTGAACTGCACATGTTCACGCAGGGTAAAGGTGTAAGTTTTGCCGTCAGGCGAGACGCTCCAGTGTGTGGCGAGCCACGGTTCGAGCGTGCCCTCGGCGGTGTAACGCACCAGGGGCTCATACACCATGGCCTGGGCGTACATCTGGTTTGGCGAGTAGCCTCTGGGGTCCAGCGGCCCGGCATTGGTGGGCCATGAATAGGTCAAGGTCGGGGCGGCAGTGGCGCTGTAGGCCGCGATTGTGCCGGTGCTCAGGCAGGCGCCCATGATCCAGAGGGCAAGCTGTTTTTTCACACTTGACTGCTTCACACTGCGTCTCCCAATGATTGATGGCCAGTAGCCTATTCACGCGTTGGGTGTGAAGTCTATGTAAAAAGCTCATAACTGCGAGGCAAATTTTAATGCAAAGGGTCACAATTTCGCTGGACGATGCCTTGCTGACCGTCATTGACGAGCGGGTTGCGGCGCACGGCTATCAAGGTCGCTCCGAAGCCATCCGGGATTTGTTGCGTGCAGGCTTGCTGGAACAGGCGGCAGACGACCCCGAGGCACCCTGTGTGGCGACCTTGAGTTATGTTTACGATCACGCCACGCGGGAGCTGTCCAAGCGCCTGAACAACGCGTTTCATGAACACCACGACCTGACCTTGTCGACCCTGCATGTGCACCTCGACGAGGGCAAATGCATGGAGGTCTCGGTGCTCAAGGGCGCAGTAGGGGAGGTTTCAGCGCTGGCGCGTCAGGTCATGGCCGAGCGTGGCGTGCGCCATGGCAGCGCGCAGATCATTCCGCTGGAGGCGCTCGTCGCTGAACAGTGACCCGTGATCAGGCATTGGCGCACGTGGCGGTCCGTGTGCGCCACAACAGACGGCCCGCAGTGATTGACCAGTTGCACAGCGCGATCAGCAGAATGATCGACAGCAGGGTCGGGATGCCGTAACTGACGATGATGTGCCCGGCCAGCCATGGGAAACCAAACACCCCGACAAAATACGCCAGGCTGAACAGCACCAGTGATTGCGAGGTGTGCCCGGCGGGTGCTTCGTTGGCGGCCAGCCCGTTGATCACTGAATAGGTCAGCCCGTAACCCACCCCAAGCGTCACCGCAGCCAGCACATAGGTCGCGCTGGAAGTGACACTGAACATGAACATCAGTACCGAGAGCACGATCATGGCGGTCAATGCACAGGCCATCCAGTACGGGTCGCGCTTGACGATAAAGCCCGCGATGAAAAGTCGACAGGAAATCGCGGCGCTCATGAAGCCCAGAAAGAACAGCGAATAATCCAGCTGATTGAGCGTCGCGTAAGAGGTTTGAAAACTCGACAATCCGCCGAAAATCGCACCGCCCAAACCGACCATGACAATCGCGAACAGCGCTTTTGAGCGCAGCACCGTTACAGCGGCACGCGGTGTGATTTTGCACACGCTGACCGGGCCGACAATTGCGCTTTGCTCCTTGATTTTCGGGCCGATCAGGACAAACGCCAGACCGCCCAGCAAACTGGCGACGGTGGCCGCGATAAACGCGGTTTCGACCGGGTAGCCCAGCGCTTCACTGGCTCGACCGAGCAAAGGGCCGGTGCCGATGCCGATCATCATGCTGCCCGACAGCAGGGCAAAATATTTAACCCGGCGCGCGGGTTCGATAATCATCGCCACGATGATCGGGCCCAAGGTGTAAAACACCCCCCAACCCAGGCCCAGCAGCAATCCGAACAGCAGAGCCGCGACGCCGAACGTCTGCACATTGGCGAATCCCAGGCACGCGGCGGCCAGCAGCAGGGCGCCTGCCGCAATGGATTTGGGCGCGCCGAACAGATCGGTCAGGTGCCCGGAGAAAATCACCGCAGCAAACGTGCTGACCATGGCCGCCGAAATAATCGTACCTGCATCAGACTCACTACCACCGTGTGCGCTCAGCATCATGGCCAACAAAAACGTCGTGCCGTACGACACGGACAACAAGTAACTGCCCAGACAAAACAGGCCGAACACGCCGTTGGAGGTGCGGGTGGCAGGTGCAGAAGATGGCATGGGGGGAGGGAGTCCTTGGGCGGCGATTGTTGTTGTGCGGTACTTAATACCAGACTTGCCCGGCCACACAGGATCCAAACCTTCGGATCCTGAGGTCGGGATGTTCTAAACAATGGGCACAATTAACGACTGTAGGAGCGAGCTTGCTCGCGATCTTTTGATCTTTTAAAAGATCGCGAGGCAAGCTCGCTCCTACAGAGAACGGATGGTGATCGATAATCGCACAGTAATATCAGTCATGTCATGAGAGCTTAACTGTCTGATAA
>NZ_JASCPQ010000039.1:0-46325 GCF_029959305.1 Pseudomonas sp. PS01297 | reverse complement strand
TTGGCTGGCTGAAAGAAAATCGCAGGATCGGCACTCGCTATGACAAGCTGGCCAAGAGCTTTGCAGCCATGGTCACCTTGGCCTGCAGCCTACGTTGCATGCGGCAATACTTTTCGTACAAAGCCTAACGCATATATGTGTTAGGGCCTCCATTCGGAGGCCGGCGCGTTGGGCTTGCGGATCCAAGGGCGCAGCCCTTGCTCGCCGAAGGCCGCTCTTGCGCAGTCGCCCAGCCCACACACAAAAATCGTCCAGTGAGCGGGGCCCCAACAAGGGCCAGAGTGAACGGTGCAGTTGTCCACGGCCCAGGCGCGCATCATCGCCTGGGCGGTGGGCAACTGCAGGGCGATTTCCTGAGCCGAGCGCGGTCCTGATTGGGCTGGGCGGCAGCGCCCGGCCTCCTGGCCGGCCCCCAAGCGCTCTGCCGTAGCCGATCCAGGCCAAAGTAACGGTTCTTTACGATACCCTAACGCATATATGTGTTAGGGCCTCTCCGCGCTTTTGGTTTGCGGATCCGGCGCAGCTCTTGGTCACCGAAGGTGCTTCTGCGCTGCAGCAGCTCGCGCACGCAAAATCGTCCAGCGAGCGAGGCCCCAACAAGGGCCAGAGCGAGCGGTGCAGTTGTCCACGGACCAGGTGCGCATCATCACCTGGGCGGTGGGCAACTGCAGGGCGATTTCCCGAGCCGTGCACTTGCTCCCCACGCGAGCTGCTGCAGCGCCCGGCCTGCTGGCCGGCTCGCCCTCGATCTTGATTACCAGGTGGGATGGGCCATCCCGGCCGTGAGGCCGGGTTAGGAGTTGCCCCCTCGGCCGTACGATACAAACGGCAAGCGGAGCGCGCAGGCCGAAGGCCGGAGGCGTGAGGATGGAAGCCCGAAGGGCCAAGACCCGGCGTGCTTCTGGCCGGGGCTTGGTTCACGACAGCCGCCCCCCGGAGGGGGCACGCTCAAGAGGGGGAATCAAACGTCTTTCGGAGCCTGGCCAACTCGGGCGTCATGCCAACCTGGCCACTTTAGGAGGTTGTTCGGGCCGTTGCTGGCCAGCCATTTCTCAAGGTACGCCAGCTGCGAGGGATTCAACTCGGTGAGTTTGGGCAGGGTTTGAGTCGCTTCAACCTCGGCCTGCAGATCCAGCACAAAATCAGGCCCCAACTCGTCCAGCTTGGTCAGCACACCGTCAACGGCTTCCAACAATTGGCGAGGATCCCCGCCTCGATCAGCATACTCGCCCAGCAGCTCCGACCACTCGTCCTGCTGCGCATCCCATTCCACTGCTTCCTCGTCCTGCTGGTTCATCTGGTCCGGGTCTATGGCTTTCATTCCATGCGCCCGCTCCAGCCAGTGATCAGCCAGCATGCGTTCATCGCTGCCGTTGCTGCCGAAGCGGTCAGCCCGGGGCCTGTTGCCAAAGTTCTGGATGCCGGCCAGGTCGCCAATAAAGCTTTCGAGCAGTTCCGCAGGTTTCATCTGATGCCGGCGTGCTTCCCATTCGAATTCAGGCGGGATGCGTACGGAAACAACTTCTGTTTCATCCGGCACGAACTCGCCTTTGGCACCAGGCACAAGCCCTGCCGGCGCGAGAAAGCCGGTAGGTCGACTGTCGCACCGCCAACCGCATGTCAAATGAGCGCGGTGGTGCGGCCACTTCCCTTGGTTAAGCGGCACCATCTGAAATTCATCGTTCGTGGTGTCCAGCTCGTACACGCGGCGCAGGCTTTGATCCTGGTAAGCCCGGAAAATCAAGGTGCCGTACCCTGCTGCCGACGACGCAAAATGCGCAGGCAGTACATAGCCCACTTTGCCTACGTCACTCTCATTCACGTAATGAGCGGCGCGCAACGTGTGCTGCTTTCCTTGGTACTCGATAACCAGGTCAACCGTTTTCCCGTCCTCATTGATCTGGTTAGCAACCAGGGTGACGTTATGAATGGAAACTGAGTGAATTCGGCCAGCCTGGAAAATGAGTTCATCAGACGACATTTCGTCTCTCCTTGTGATTCTTCATTTCGATTTTTGGGCGGCAGGCTGGGGGAATGGCTTGGCCATTTCCCGCACCTGCTCGGCCAACTCGGGGGGCAGCCACACCAGGACGGGGACCAGCTCGCCGGCGCCCTGCTCTTCCAGGATTTTCCGCACACGCTTTACCGCTGCGTGCGCGGTCTGCTTGGTCATCCCCCTGGCCTCGGCTACGTCGGTGATGCGCTGGCCATCGACCAGAACGGCCTTGGCCACCTCGACAGTCGAGATGGCCAGGCGCTTGGAAGCAAACAGGGGCGCAACCTTCTTCCATTCTTCTTTGGTGTACATCGGCTGCATTCATCAGCTCCTAGTGTCGGTAGTCAATCAGCCGCGGCCCCCTGCTGGCGAATCCGCTGCCAGATCTCGCAATGCGTGATGGTCGGCAGCGCCAGGAACGTCCAGTAACGACCGCTTGAACGGGCGTACACGCGCACCAGGTCGCCAACCTCGGGGGCTTGCAGTATGAACGAATCGCCGGCCTCGCCGGCGTTGTAGTCGAGCACCTGAGCGCGGCTGAGCGCGAAGTCATACCGGGTTTCGGTGATGCGCGCCGGCTGGGTGCCGTGGGCGGCTTCCTGCGCTTGCAGAAAGCCTACTTCATCGCCCAGCACAGCGCCGGGGTGCCTTACCTGGATCTCTGGCAGCATCAGCCAGGTTGCGCGAGCGGCCCAAGCATTGGGGCCGATCTGGCGGGCATAGTCGATGATTGCGGTTTGGCCGGGTACATAGAAAACTTTTTGCATGGCTGCGATCTCCTTGCATGGTGCAGACCGGGCGCGCTGGGCGCCCGGCCTGGGGCTGTTAGGCGGCTTGGCGCAGGTGCTGGGCCAGTACCCACAGGGCGCGATTCAATTTCACGTCCTGGTCAATGCCGGAAACGGCACGGGTGCTGGTGCGGCGCCCTTGTTTGTTGCGGCCTCGCAGCCCTCCCTTGATGGTGTTTTCCTGTACGCGGTTGAAGGTCGACCATAGGTCATTGGTGGCGTCTTCGCGGCGGCGTGGTGCCAGAAGCTGGCTAGCGGTCACCGGAGCCGGGCCGTCTGCCGGGTCGTAGCGGTAGGCAAGTGCAGCCTCGGCAAAGGCGTGCTGCAGGTCGCCGCCCAGCTGGATACCCTTCATGGTTTCGCGTTGTTCCTCGATCAGCTGGAACTGATTCAGAACTTCATACGCGCCCTCGATCACATCCCCGATAACATCCTGACGCCCGCTGTGGCGGACTTTCTGATCCATCGCGGCATCGCCCAGTACCAGGCCATTGGCGCACACGAAACGGAAGCAACCGCCCATCATCTGGTAGCTGCTGGTGCCGTCGTGGCTGTTCAGCAGAATGATTTCGTTGGCTTCCTTCGCCACGATGGTGTTGGCGTGGCGCAGGCGGATCATGTGCTTGGTGTGCTCGCGTTTGTCGGTGTTGCGCACGCGGGTTTGGCAGGCCATGAACGGCATGAACCCTTCGCTGCGCAGTGCCTCCAGTACGTCGACGGTGGGAATGTAGCGGTAACGATCGGAGCGGCTTTCGTGAGCTTCCTCGGCAAAGATCGAGGGCGCCACGCGGGCGATATCGTCATTGGTCAGCGGGCTGTCGCTGCGGACCATGCAAGGGTTACGGAAGTTGCTGGATAGACGCATTTTTGAATCTCCTTCGCGATTTGCCTGGAGCGGTTGCCGCCGCTGGTTCCAGGCTGTCGAGGCGGGATTGCTTCGACAGGGTTAGTATCGCAAAGGGTCGAACCGAAGTCAACTATTGGTCAAATCTAATTTGACCGTTTGTCGCGCAGAAAAAAGCCCGACATTGCGCCGGGCCTGGTCCTGCGGTGTTTACTGAAGCTGCCAGCTGAAACGGTACGGGTCCATGAAGGGAATGTCGTCGTCAAAGCTGTCAAAGTCGGCTGCTGGCTGTGGTGCAGGTTGCGGCGGTTGCTGCTGAGCTGGCGGGCGCTGCTGCCGTGGCGCCTGCTGGCGGGGTGCTTGGCCGCTGCCCTGGTTGTACGGATCGCCGCCCTGCTGCTGGTTCTGCGGGCGGCCGCCTAGCAACTGCATGGTGCCGTTGATGTCGACAATGATTTCAGTGGTGTAACGCTTGATGCCGTCCTTCTCCCACTCGCGGGTTTGCAGCTTGCCTTCGATGTAACATTGGGAACCTTTGCGCAGGTACTCGCCGGCGATCTCGGCCACCTTGCCGAACAACGACACGCGGTGCCACTCGGTGCGCTCGACCTTCTGCCCGGTTTGCTTGTCGGTCCACTGCTCGCTGGTGGCCAGGCTGAGGTTAGTTACCGCGTTGCCGTTTGGCAGGTAACGGACTTCGGGGTCCTGTCCGCAAGTCCCGACCAGGATCACTTTATTTACGCCACGGGCCATGATGAATCTCCTTTTCCGTCTGGATTAGTCGTTTTCGAAGCAACCGCAAGGGCAGGTCATGCTGTCCAGGCCGTGCCAGCAAAAGCCGTTGTCGGCGTCTTCCTGGCGTTGTGCTTCGTTTTCACTGGCAGACATATAGCCGTAAGCCTCGCGGGCATACGCAAAGATTTCTGCCACTCCCTCGGCCTGGTCATCGGCGCCGAACTCTGCGTCCATGCTCGCACAGAAGGCGTTATGCACCATCGTGTCATAGGTAGGGAAGCGTTCGCATGCTGCGCCGTACAGGTCATCAACCTTGCGCTCCATCGCCTCGCTATTCGAAGCGACCGGCGCCCAAATCTTTTTGGCGAAGTTCAGAAAGTCGCCGGTAGTGAGCCAATTGTGGGCGCTGACTGCGGGGGCCTGAGCGGTGATATTCATGTGTGAAACTCCTTCGCGACTACCCTGGAGCGGTTGCCGCCGCTGGATTCCAGGCTATCGAAGCGGGATTGCTTCGACAGGTTCAGTATCGCAAAGAGCCTAACCAAAGTCAACTATTGGTCAAATCTAAATTGACCGTTTGTCGCACTTTCTCGCGTGCGAGAAATCATGCTTTTTCTGCGCCGTACGCTTGACGGCTCTACCGAGCTGCTTTAATGCCGAGCGTTTGGGCGCGGGAAACAAACGCTTTTCAAAGCAGCAGCCGCGGAGCGGATGCCGCCCTGCTCTTTGGGAATGGAAGCGCGCCACCGCTGGGTGGATCTGCTCGGCAGCCTTCGGTAGGACGCGGTAAGCCCGGACTATCCAGAGCCAGGCCGCGTGCAAGGGGACCGTGGAATACCGCAGGGAGCGCAGCGAGCGAGGATATGCCGCGAAAGCCCCTTGCAGGCAAGGCCTGGTGGCGGATAGGCCATTGGGGCGTCCGCTTCCTACCGATGGTTGCTGAGCTAGCCGCAGTGGTTGCCATGGAACGACCGGCAAGCGGAGCGCGCAGGCCGAAGGCCGGAGGCGTGAGGATGGAAGCCCGAAGGGCCAAGACCCGGCGTGCTTCTGGCCGGGGCTTGGTTCACGACAGCCGCCCCCCGGAGGGGGCACGCACAGGACTGCACCTTACTGGGTCCGTCCAGCCGGATGCAGCGCTTCATCAATGCGTTTCGGCGTCATGGAGGATGCAGCATCCGGCACCAATATTTCGATGCGAGTGGTGGTCGGTGGATGCTCCTGCAGATAGCGCACTTTTTCCTGGTGCTTCTGATCAAGCCGACGTTGAAGCATATGCCGCGAAGCGAGCATTTCGACCGTCAAAATTGCTACACCGGCAATCGCACAGAGAACCACGGGTAGCCAGTTGCGCCGTTTGGTCTTGCGTTTCATGGCGAGCCTCGTCAGTTGTCCAGGCGCAGCCCGCCGCCTTTGAGGCTGGCCAGCTCGCTGAGCAGCAGCTCGCGCTGCGACGGTGTGATTTTGTTGAGGTACTGCAGCTTGGCCAATGTGCCGAGTACAGCGCCGTAACCCATGAGGGGATAGGTCGGATCGGTTCGCCGCCGACGCAACGAATCCTCCAACTGATCCATGGACTGGGCCATCGCTGAGAACTTTTGGCGGATCTCATTGAGGGTGGTGGGCCGGTTTACCAGGTTCGGGAAGTAGTTGGCCAGGCCGGGCCGATCCGAGTCCATCAGGCACTGAATACCCAGCTCCAGATCTTCGCGGGCGGGAGCGGTGGCCACCGACAAAGCCCCCTCGATCTCGGCAACCGAAGCCGTCTCCAGCCACAGCAGCACATCGAGGTACGCGGTCAATTCCTGTTCCGTTCGTTCGTCCATGGCTCAATCCTCAAAATCCATTTCATCGCTGGCATCGACAACCAGGGAGCGGCACTGTTCGGCACGCCGCATCAAACTGATGCCCTTACCTGGCCAGAGTGACGCGGCGGCTTCGTACAGCTCGGCGGCTGAATACCACTTCTTCCGATGCTCTGCCAAGCGCGCAGCGGTATGCAGGGCCTGGCTGGAACGTTGGGCTTTGCTCATGGTGAGATCGCGGAACATGGTGTATCTCCTTCGCGTGGTTTCCCGGGGACGGTTGCCGCCGTCTTGACCGGGAAGGTGAGGCGCCCCGGGCGGGGCGCCAGTCGTTATGCTGCCTTTTCGAGATTGCTGGCCAGCGATAGGCCGACCGCAACAGGTCGTACCCACACCGGCATGTGGCTGAGCAAGAAGGTTTCGCCCTGCTTGGCCAGCAGGAGGGTTTGCGCCATGACGCCTGCAATGGCCTCGGCGGCTTTCGGCGGCACGGCATTACCGATCCGCTCGCGCCACGCCTGATCGCTCAAGCCGTCCAGCTCAAGCATTTCCTCGGGGTCGACCAGGCTTTGCAGCGCGGCCATTTCCAGGGTGGTGAATGGCCGGTGCCAGGTTCCGTCGAGGCTTCGAATCACGCAGGTCAGCCGATCATTCGCGGCTGGCATTCGCGGATCTGCCACGCTCCACCGGCCATTGTCCAAGCGCGCACTGGCGGAAACAGCGCCGGCCAGGCCCTCCCACGGCACCACGCCATAATGCCCCCCGCTGAGGTAGGCATCGCCTTTCACTCGCCGCAATCCTGAGCGCGGGTCTTGTACTGCAAAGGCGCCCTGCCCTGTCGTGCTGCCTGCAATGACCGTACGTGCGGCACCATCCCAGCGGGTCACGTTGTATTTGCCATGGCCACCAGCTGCACCACGCGGATCTGCCACGCTGAACGTGCCCTGCCCTGGCGACTTGATGCCGATGATTGCGCCGCTCGGGTCCTCCCAGCGCCGTACGCCATATTGTTGGTACTGCGCCGCACTGGCTGGGCTGCGCGGATCCGCGACGGAAAATGCGCCATTGGTGGGGCCAGTTTGACCGGCGACCGTGCCCACTGAGTCACCCCAGCCGCGCACGCCGAGATAACCGGAGAATGCTTCCGGCACAATCACAAAGTCGCGCAGGTAGCCATCTTCGATGGCCAACTGATCGAGGCTGCGCCAGTCCTTACCGGCCTCGACCAGGGCAAGGCGTACCCACGTTTTCCATTGCAGTGCAGGAACGCGGTGCATCGGGCCGGCGCGCTCGATATCGCCCGGCAGCGGCATGCGGCCAAGAACAGCACCGACCGATTGCAGGGACTTTTTCTCTGGCTCGTAGAGGAACGGCGGCACCTTCTCGACGTGCCGGGCCACCAGCAGGAAGCGCTTGCGGCTTTGGGCCAACCCGCCCAGCTCCCCGCAGTCGTGGGTTGTCTCGTTCACGGCATAGCCGAAGAAGTTCAGCACCTGGACGATCTGATCGAGCAGGTGGCGACCACGGGTGGCCAGGCGTGGCACATTCTCGAACACGATCAGGCTCACCGGGTTGTGCTGCCAGGCTTCGCACATGAGCCACACGCAGCGCAACGTCAGTTCATTGAGGGCCTGGTATTTGGGGGTGAGACTCAAAGCCTCGGACAACAGGCCAGAAGCGCCCTTGCAGGGGCTGCTGATGAACACCACATCGGGATCCTGAAAACCCGCAGCGCGGCGTATGTCTGCCGGCGTAGCCTCTCGCCAGTCGGCGGGCGGCTCCTTGCCATGAAAGGCGGTGTACTGCTCGCGGGTGAACAGGTCCATTTGTGTACCTGGTACGCCGGCCAAGCGGTCGAAGTCGCGCAGCGCGCCGGCGTCCACATCGACGCCGCCAATGCAGCGCCATTCAGCCTGCAGGTGGCCGACTACCTCTTTGTTCTGGTTGAAACCCTTGGCGCCGCCGCCAAGCCCGCAGCAGAAATGAAAGTGCTTGAGCACATACCTTGTAAGCATGTTCGTCATCCGTCACGAATGCCCGGACACCAGGTCCGGGCGGGGCTGTGGTCAGAGGGCGCGGGCAGTTGCCTCGGCCATATCGCGGAAGATCTCGGCGTGCAGTTCCAGCGGGAACTCCGCGATGACTTCGCGCTGGCCGATGCCGGAACGCTGAGCGACAACGGTGTACATGGTGACGGTGGCGGGGTCTTGGCCTGGGCGGGCCTGGTGGGATGGCTCGACGGTGAAGCCGGCGAACTCGCGCAGCTGCGCGGCTGAGCTGAAATAGAACAGGTGGGTTTCGATAGCCATTGGTGAATCTCCTTCGCTGTGTGCCCGGAGCGGTTGCCGCCGCTGGTTCCAGGCTGTCGAAGCAGGATTGCTTCGACGTACCCAGTATCGCAAAAGCAAAATCTACTGTCAACTATCGGTCAAATCTAATGTGACCACAAGTTGATTACTGCCATAGCTCCATCTGCTCGGCGGTGATGTCGACCACGGGTATTCCTGGTGTGCGTGAGTCCAAGGCGTTGTCAGGATCTCGCAGGGTGTCGGATAGCTTGGCGAACCGTGCTCGATCAGTAGCGGTGCGCTTGACGTTGAAACTCTCGTCCACAACGTCGTTGACCCGTGCCCACTGATTCCAGGCGAAGCTACGGCCCAGCCCTACCGTGGTCGTCGTGCTGGGGAATCCATCGGCATTGCGCACCAGGTCTTCCCATGAGGCACCGAACTGCACCGCGTCGAAACGACTGTGCTTGCCGGTGAGCGCGTTGCGTTCCAGCAACAGGGCACGCTCCAGCAGATCCGGGTGATTCGCGGCAAGCCAATACAACTCCCAGTGCTTGGAAGCTGGGCAGAAAAAGCAGGCCGATTTGATCGGCACCAGGTCTGCACCGAGGGCCTGGGTGATCGACCGTACGCAATCGCGCCGGGTCCAGCGGACCAGTTGCAAGGGATAGACATAATCGAAGTCGGCGTCGGCTGGTTTGAGCGCCTTAGACCGGCGCAGGTCGGCTTTGCCGCAGTCATACCCGATCAGCTTGACGATGCGCTGCCCGGTTGCCTGGGCATGCTTCCAAAGTGGGTGGGGGGACCTGGCGTTGGGGCCGGAGCGAGCGCCCTTGAGAAACTGATCCTGGGGCACCTGCTTCCACTTCACCGAACAGGACTTCATGCCAAAGGCCAGGCTGGGCAACGTTTCGTTGGCCATGCAGTTGCCGTAGAGATCCTGGTAATCAGTGGTCGGCTTGGGCTTTTTCCGGCACACGCTGACAGTCGGCCAGCCCCACGCCCGCAGCACGGAATCCATCGCCTCGATGTGGGCCAGCGTCTCGGGCTTCTCTGCGCCGGTGTCGGCAAAGGTGATGATATCCGGGCGCAACCCTGCCGCGTGCAGAGCTACCAGCATGGCCGTAGAGTCCACGCCAGATCCGAAACAGACGGCCAGCAGCCGCCCTGCCAACGCAGTGCGCAGGGCCTCGACCTGGGCCAGGGATAAAATGGGCTGAGCGCTGTCCGGTGGACAGCCGCGGCTGATCGCGTTCATGCGTACTCCTTCGCAAGTGCCCGGAGCGGTTGCCGCCGCTGGATCCGGGCACTGTGGGGCGTGATTACTCGGTGTCGTCGCCTATCAGGTCGCACAGGCTGGGGGCCAGATCGACAATGGCCGGCCTGTTGTTCGGTCCTGTCACCTCAAACACGCAGGCGCTGTCGGGATCGCCATCTGCAATACGCGATTGGAAGTAGTGGCGGGCACAGGCCTGTGCTGCCGCCCGGTGGTCGCCTTCAACGTCAACATCAACAGTCCATACAACTCGATAGCTAGGCATTGGGGTTTCTCCTTCGCAGTGCCGGAGCGGTTGCCGCCGCGTGTACCGGCTAGGGTTACTTGTCTTCGAAATAGGTGGGTCGCTGGGCCAGCTCGCGGGCAATCAATTCATCCGCAAACAATGGCGCTTGTTTCTCTATCCGCCGCTCAAGGTTCTTGCGCCGTACCTTGCCCTTGGCCTCGTCGCTCCAGCGCCTTACCGCTTGCGAGGCTGGGAAGTCCAGGCAGACGCCATAACCTGCTGGGCGGGCCTCCCACGCCTTGCGCATTTCCTCGGGGAGCTTCTGCCCTGCCGGCGCCTCGATCACCAGCAACTCAAAGTCGCCAGGGCAAGGCAGGTGAGGCATACACCAGCGCAGGGAGTAGCGCCACATGGGCGGCGCTACCTGCTGGGCATTGCCAGCCATCAGACCAAATCCCAACTCGCCTGATCCCAGCCCGGCAGCTTGGACTGGGCTATGCGGCGAATTTCATGCAGCGTGCGGAATGCCTGGGTCGCGTAATAGTCGGGGTTTTGATTGGACTGATATTCCAGGCACTGGATGAGCTTGAGGACTTCGAGCGGGCTGGGCTTGCGCACAGTTTCATCCAGGCCGAACAGCTCGGCCTTGAACGTTTCGCCAGGGTAGCGCGTGCGTACGGAGCGGATGTTTTCGTCAAGCAGCTGCTGGCCTTGATCGGCAAGGATCTGGTAGGTGGTTGCGTCCGGCTTGCCGTTGCAGCGGAACATGAGAATGGCGGAGATGTGAAAACGATTGATGATATAGGCGCTCATGGAAACTCCTTCGCAGTGTGCCCGGAGCGGTTGCCGCCGCTGGTTCCAGGCTCGCTGTCGAGGCGGGATTACTTCGACGGATTCAGTATCCCAAAAAAAACCGCTTGCGTCAACTTTAAGTCAAATCTATATTTACCATTAATTGACTTTCTCGCATGCGAGAATCTTGTCCGTTCGTGATTTATAAGCTACAATCAATCCCATGAAGACAATTAAACAAACCGCCACGTACAGGAACTGGGAACGCAAGCTGCGAGACAAGCAGGCCAAAGCCATCATCGCTGCGCGAGTCTTCCGCGTTGCGCATGGTCTGCTTGGAGACGTTCAACCAGTGGGCCAAGGGATCAGCGAACTGCGTATCCACCACGGCCCCGGCTACCGCGTGTATTTCCAGCAGCGCGGTAACCAGCTGGTCCTGTTGCTGTGTGGTGGGGACAAGAGCAGCCAAGCGCGGGATATCGAAACCGCCAAGTCCTTGGCCAGCCAGTGGAGTGACGATGAATGAAAGAACAATTTTACGACTACGACCCCGCTGATGCGCTGACCGATGCTGAGTCCATCGCGGTATTCATGGAAGACGCATTCGAAACAGGCGATGCGGCCTATATCGCAAAATGCCTGGGTGTCGTGGCCCGCGCCAAAGGGATGACCGCCCTTGCCAATGAATCTGGCCTTTCCCGCGAACACCTTTACCGGTCGTTCTCGGACAAGGGCAACCCGACCTTGAAAACCCTGCTGGCCGTGATGCGTGCCGTTGGCCTGGACCTGACAACTCGCAAGCACGTTGAACCGGCACACTAACAACCCAAATGGAGTCGCTATGAACACGGATCTGATCGTCAAACGGATTTTGCTCACACCCGTGGCAGCAGGCTTTGGGTGGCTCGTTGCCGCCATGATTCTCATAGGGCTAAAACTGGCCTTCCCGACATTTTCAAGCACATGGATTGAGCGCGCTGGCCCTATCGGCGCCATTGTGGGCATCGTCATTTTCTACGCGATGACCTGGAAGGAAGGTCGCTCGGCCAAGCGGGAGGAATAGGCCCATGCCGAGAATAAGCCTTAGCAACAGACTGCGTGACTGGTCTCGCTTATGGATACTGCAAGGCGACGACATTTCCTGCCAGGAATGCCGGATGGCAACCCGAGCCAGTGAACCGGACAGAATATTCGTGCATGGATATGGGTGCAGCCTTCAAACCCCAAACCATCAGTTTCCTTGGCGAGATCTGGCTGAGGCAATGGCCAAGCTACCTGGTAAAACCAAAGCTGCCCGTGCTCAAGACCCCTGCTATTACGTGAAATAGGCACCATCCACACAAGGAGTATTTGGCACATGGAAAACATCGCTTGCATGACCAAAAGGCCGCGCTACGCCCTCGCTTGGGCGGTATGGGTGGGTGTCGCCGCGTGGGCATCGCTACATTCCCCCTACCCTGGATTCACTGGCTGGGACTATGTGTTATTCGCCTTCCTGGTCATAGTCCCCAAGGGGATTATGGGTGACTTCCCTGCGATGACGGATCTTGATCTGACGCCGGAGAGAAAACGCCGCTACATCTACACGCTGATCACGCTGGGGCTTTTTGCCTGTTTGCTGTCACGGCACGTCTCCATTCTCGACAGCCCCCTGGTGCGTGTATTCATCGGCTGAATCAACTGTTCAGAGCGCTTGACCGCAGGCGCTCTTGCAGATCTGCTTTAATGCCGAGCGTTTGGGCGCGGGAAACAAACGCTTTTCAAAGCAGCAGCCGCGAAGCGGATGCCGCCCTGCTCTTTGGGAATGGAAGCGCGCCACCGCTGGGTGGATCTGCTCGGCAGCCTTCGGTAGGACGCGGTAAGCCCGGACTATCCAGAGCCAGGCCGCGTGCAAGGGGACCGTGGAATACCGCAGGGAGCGCAGCGAGTGAGGATATGCCGCGAAAGCCCCTTGCAGGCAAGGCCTGGTGGCGGATAGGCCATTGGGGCGTCCGCTTCCTGCCGAGGGCTGTTGAGCTAGCCGCGATGGTCCCTGGAACGACCGGCAAGCGGAGCGCGCAGGCCGAAGGCCGGAGGCGTGAGGATGGAAGCCCGCAGGGCCAAGACCCGGCGTGCTTTTGGCCGGGGCTTGGTTCACGACAGCCGCCCCCCGGATGGGGGCACGCCCATGGCGCGCAGGCCCATTTACCCCAGCGTTTACTGGTGGATTACTCAAAAAATAGTTGCCATACCTGTCAACTCTTGCGACTATTAACCCAGTCAGATGATCTTTGCGAGACCTGGCAAAGCGGCTCCTAACCGCGATGCCGAAGAAAACCGCCCTCCTACGGCGGTTTTTTTTCGCCCAAAAAAAGCCTGGTCAACCCCTTTTGTGATGGCACAGCGACAGCGGAGCCGGTAATATCGCGGGCAGTCGTATGTGGCATGTTTGTACCGGGTGGGGTGCCCCCGTTCTAAAGATTCAAAACACTGCTGGGGACGCGGGCCTAGGAATCCGCGCGGATTTGATCCCTGGTTAACATCAGCCCCGCCCGCGTCTCGCAGAGATCATCTGACTTGCTATCTCGTCGTCGGCCTGTGTTCCGGAAAAGCTGCGATAGAGACAGAGGCCTGCACCGTGAGGGTCCTTGGAATGCATAAATTCCTTAAAGATCTCACCATCCAGGTTGTTGCAAAGCTCCTGGTTGAGTGGATCCGCGATAGTTGGAACGGCTAACACCTGACTGACGGAGGAACCCGCTGCGGCCTGGCCAACGCGGGTTTTCTTTTGCTCGCTACCCTCCCCTCTCCTTGTCCAGCTGCAACCACAGTTCGTCCTCGATGAACTCGGCGTACCTGTCCACCAACTCGGCGCACCCGTTGCGTCCCAGCTCACTGGGTTGCCCGTCAGCGTCGTACGCCACGCCCGATTCCACTCGAAACTCCAGCTCGCGGTAGCCCTGGGCATCCCAGTCGCTGGTCCAAAGTCCTGGGTTGGACTCGGCCTCGATCACATCCAGAATCTCACATTGGATGACGCACGACTCGGCATCGATATGCACCTCATACACGCTCGCCTCCCGGCCCAACGGGGCCGTGGGTCAAACAGGGTCGGTGTCACTTTCCAGGCTGATTGCGGAGGCGGGCTTATCCTCGCGTAGCGCAATGTAAACGGCGTGGCGCACCTTGCCTGCGGGTGTTAGTTCCGCGAATTTCACTTCGCACACCAGCTGCGGGTCTACCCACACCACGGCGACACTCAACTTTGGCGGCGCCTGCAGTGGGGGTGTGGTCCGAATCAAGGGGCGTAGCCGGTCCATGAGCCTTTCCAGCTCGCGCCCTGTGAAACCGGATCTCACACGGCCAGCGTACTGCAGCTGGCCGGCGTCGTCGTGCAGGCCGATCAGCAGCGAACCGATGCCGGCAGAACTTCGGGTGAAGCCGAGGACCACGAACTCTTGGCGCTGCTGGCACTTGAGCTTGATCCATGAACCGTCGCGCTCCCCCACGTATGAGCTGCCCAGTCGCTTACCGACGATGCCCTCGATCCCGATTGCGCAAGCGCTGGCCAGCAAGTGGGCCGGATCCGCGTCGAGGGTTTCGGAGAAGCGGACCTGATCAAGATCGACCTGCTCCAGCAGCACGCGCAGCAGGTCCCTTCGCTGCTCGACGGGCCGTGGCCGCAGGTCCACGCCGTCTATGAAAAGCAGGTCAAAGACGTAGTAGATCAAGCGGTCGGTCTTGCCGGATGCAAAGGCCTCTTGCAACGCCTGAAAGGCTGGACGGTCATCATCGTCCTGCACCACCACTTCACCGTCCAGCCAGGTGCCACGGACGGGAAGCGACTGCAGATCCTGGGCAAGTCGCGGCATGCGCTTCGTCCAGTCATAGCCGTTCTTAGTGAACAGGCCCACGCCACCATCGATGCGCGCAAACATGCGGTAACCATCAAACTTGATTTCGTACACCCAATCGCCGCGTGGTGGCCTGGTTAGCAGGCTGACCAATTGGGGCTGGATGCGGTGTGGAAAGTTCTTGGCTCCTCGCATAGTGCTGCGCCTCATGCCGGGTATATGCGATGGATGCCTGGTAGCGTTGAAAAGGTCCACCGGCCCGCCCACGGGCAAAAAAAACCCCGCTAACAAGTAGCGGGGCCTGCAGCTGTGTTACTTATCAATCAAGGTGGTCACGAATCCAGAGCCAGGCCCTGTAAACGTTTGTCAGCTTGGCCAGGAAATCAGCCACGTTGACCACCTCTATGAGACGCTTTAGCGTTTTCATAGAACCCCCAAAAAGGTAGGTCCCTGGCCCGCCGCACTTACCGGACAGTGCAACGGTTTCACTGATCAGCCCCGTAAGGGTGTTGACGCTATCAGCGAACCAGAGTGTTCATCGGCCCTCTCCATTCCCGGCGCGTTGTCCAGACGCGGTGGAAAGGCCCCCCAAGGCAGCAAGCCGCCCGGTGCTTTACTTCATACTGCAAAAACCATGACCGAAAAAAGCCTTTTTACGTGTTTGTGAAGTTTATTTTTCCGAATGACGACGGGGGCTTGACGATGCCTAGCAATGCCGCTAGGTGGCGGCAACAGGCTGATAAACTGGGCATATTCGCCCAAACTCCCAAAAAAATTGCGTTAGCCAAAATGATGATCGCTTTACTCGGTGCTTCGGTGAATCTTCCGATGATCAATTTTGATCATTGCGCCGGTCGCTGTTCGGCTATTGCGCAACAGTACCACTGTATTTACTATCGGCCTTGTTGACGCTATCAGCGAACCGCGAAACGAACGTCCATTCGATTCGCACAAACGAACCGCCCGTCCAGGCGGTTTTTTTGTGCCCGAAATTCGCCGCCGACTTCGCCGGTGAATTCGCCGGTCAATTCGGCGTTCGGTGCGTAGCAGCGCCTATCATAGGCCGTTCGTTCCCAGGTTTGCACGAACACCATGACCGAGAACGACTATACCTTCGCCGGTGTGGGCTGAGCCTTTTATACCAGCGGCTCTAGCCGCATCGCTCGACCTGAATTACTGTATATGGATACAGTAATTCACGGTGCCTTATGAACGCGCTTACTCCCCTCCCCCTCGCGGCTTCCGATCAGCTGCTGCAGGTGCTTGCCGGCTGTGCTGCAGGCGGCTTTCCGAGTCCAGCAGCTGACTACTACGAGCCACCGCTTTCCCTGGATGAACTGATGAACATCCGCGCCCCGCATGTCTGGATCGTCCAGGTAGAAGGCGACAGCATGCGCGATGCCGGCATCTTCGATGGGAGCCGCCTGGTGGTCGACCGCTCGATCACGCCCAGCTCTGGCCATATCGTGCTGGCCTACGTCGATAACCAGCCGCTGGTGAAGCGGCTGGCCAGGTCGCCGGCAGGCTGGATTCTTGAATCGGCAAACCCGGCGTACAAGAGCATCGCGCCCAGCGAGTACGGCACCATCGAGGTGTTCGGGGTTGTGACTTGGGATCTCACGCAGCATGCACAGTGAACCTCGGCCCGTCTTCGGCCTGGTGGATGTGAACTCGTTCTACTGCAGTTGTGAGCGCATTTTCAGACCGGAGCTACGGCAACGCCCAGTCGTTGTTTTGAGCAACTCGGACGGTTGCATTGTGGCTCGTACGAACGAGGCGAAAGCCCTTGGGTTGAAGATGGGGGACCCCTACTTCAAGGTGCGCGGCTTCTTGGAGCAGAACGGCGTCGCCGTTTTCAGCAGCAATTACACGTTGTATGGCGAGCTGAGTCATCGCGTGGGTGTGGCCATCGAATCCCTGGTACCGGACTGGGAACGGTATTCGATTGACGAACTGTTCGTGCGACTCGACGGGCTACCTGAGCCGATCATTGATGTAGGCCGGGCGATTCAAGCCCGAGTGCTGCAGTGGACTGCCCTACCGGTAGGAGTAGGCATCGGCCACACGAAGACCCTGGCAAAGGCGGCGCAGCACGCCTCGAAAGTGTGGCGAGAGAAAACAGGCGGCGTGGTCGACCTGCGCAAGCCCGAGGCGGTCGAATGGCTGCTCCGGCGAATGCCGGTTGATGAAGTGTGGGGGATCGGTCGCCGTATGCGTGACAACCTGGCCCGCGACGGAATAAGCACGGCCTGGGAGCTGTCGCAGGCCGAAGCGCGAGCGATGGGCCGCAAGTACAGCGTTGTGCTTGAACGGACCATCAGGGAGCTGCAGGGCGAATCCTGCATGGACCTTGAACAGTCCACGCCTGCCAAGCAATCGATCTGCTCAAGCAGGATGTTTGGCCAGCGTGTGCATACGCTCCAGGGCCTGCAGGAGGCGCTGGCGACCTACATTCACCGCGCCGCCGAGAAGCTGCGCCGGCAGCGCTCGCTGTGCGGTGCCCTGCGCATCGGCATCCAGACTTCATTCCATGGCGACGGGCCAAAGTACGCCAACGCGGCTACCTGCATACCCGCATACCCAACTGATGACGTTCGGCAGCTGACTAAGTACGCGCTGCAGGCGGTAGGGGAGATCTATCGGCCCGGCTTTGCTTACAGCAAGGCCGAGGTACTGCTGATGGATCTGCGCAAGCGGGGGGAGTACACGCAGGACCTGTTCAGCCCGAGCCAACCCGAGCGCTCGGACGCTCTGATGGCCACCATGGACAAGATCAACCGACGATGGGGCCACGACTGTTTGCGGACTGCCGCAGTCCCGCTGACGCCGGATTGGGGGATGCGGCGAGCATTGCTAAGCCCCAGTTACATGACCAGCTGGGACCAGCTGTGGAAAGTACAATGCCGGTAATTCTCGCGTGCGAGAATCAGCTTTCGTCGCCATGCTACGGATGCCGAGCTGGTGGGAAGGCTGGAATATTCAGGCCACGCGGATCTGAACTGGCATCCCAAGACCACCAGCCGGTTGGCCCGTAGTGCTGGGCGTAGTAAGCGCATTTGACCTGCTTGCGGGCCAGGTACTTCGGATCCTGACGGCCATACACTTCCATCGGCACCTCTCTGCCGGCGCCGACGTCCATAAGCCAGAAATCGGGAAAGACCTGCTCCTGCCCTGCATCGAATCGCATGGGTTTGACGAACCGGCGCCCTTGCTCGCGCAACAGCGCCTCGATCACACCCTCGTAGCCAGATTCAATGGGGATCCATTCATCACTGACGACCATCAGGGCGACGTTGAGCGCCTGGGCTTTGCTGGCTGAGGTGGGCTGATCGGTCTGAACAATAGCGATGACGCGCCGGCCTTCACGCCAACCGCGCAACGCAGCCTCGTAGCTCCGGGCGGTTCTCTGCCAAAGATCGCCGTCAGTGAACAGACGCGGAATACCGTTGAAGCCGGTGATGGTGATGTACCGGTCCATGGTCTGCTCGCGTTCCTCGGAGTAGCCGGCCAGCGGGGCAATGACGACCAAGCGGCGGCTGTTCCTCATTGCGCTGGCCACCTTGAGGCTGTTGGCGTCGGCCTGCTGGCCAGCTGAGTTCGTCGCAATGACCAGGGCATCGCCAATCCTCATGCGCGAAGCCAGCATGCGGTCGGCAGCTTGCTGCAGCCGACTGTGAATCAGCCCGAGGCCGCGCTTGCCGGCCATGCCTGGCACCCACTGATTGAGGCCCGCTTCGCTCCATAGCAGATGCAGCAAGCCGCCCAAGGTCATCGCCGGCTTCGTGGGCTTTCCGCTTGATGGGGCAGGGGCGGTGCCCTCCATCGGCTGAACTTCTGCCGGATCCTTCTTGCGCAGCGATAAGGTGAGTTTGACCTTGAGGTCCCCGTCCTTGGTTTCCTCGACCACACCTTTGCTGTAGCCGCCTAAGCCAGACTTGTCGGGGTCGGGCGAGTAGTACAGGCAATCAAGCGCATGCTCGGCGCCGGTGTGGGGATAACGGGATAGGTGGAACGAATCCTTATCTGACCTGTGCCGTACGGCCAACCTCCGCGTGCCTTTGCCTGGGCACAGGCAGCGGACCAGGGCATGGCCGTGTGCCTTCTGCAGCACGCCTTTCCACTGCACCGCATAGCTTGGCTGGGTCTGGTAAGCCTCCGAATACTGCTCGGCCTTTTCGCCAAGCCCGATGCTTACCGCATACCGTTGATCTGCCATAGCTGCTTCCTCCGTGACGCTGTGAAATCTCCTGTGCTCGATGTACAATGAGCACGTGGATTTTTGCTCCTTCGCAAAAACCTAGAAACCCGCAAGCATTGCCGTGCTGCGGGTTTCGTCTTTTTGGGGCCTGGCTAAATCAGGCCTTGAAGTCGCCAAGCTCGATGACTGGCGTAGCCTGTGCAATGTCGATCTGCGTGGTGCGACCATCAGCCGTACGAAAAGCCATGTTCATAGGCGGTGCAGGATCGTCCTGCAGCTGGGCCACGCAGCGCTTGTTCAACAACTCGAAAAGCCACTCGGCATCATTGACCGCATCCACCGGATCACGCGGTAACGCTTGCTGCAAGCTGTGCCTAAACCAGTTCGAGCTGGTGGGATCGGCCAACGCAGCTGCAATATCACTGTCCGCCTCGCTGGCCACCAGTGCCTTGTCTACCGGCTGAGTTGTCGCCTGGATGGCTAACTGATCGATGGCACGCAGTTCATGCTTGGTCGCCTCGTCCAGCCCGCTGTCGAAGTTGGTCAGCTGGGTGAGGGCGGTCAGTTGCCACCAGGCCGAAGAAACACCCTCGTTGCGGTCCACACCGTTGGGCAGCGCCAAGGCACCGGTCAGCTCGACCAGGTGCTGCTTGGCGGATTCGATCAGCGTCCGCTGCAGCTGTGCATAGCGCTCGTCAGACATGATCGACTTCCCCAGCTGCCGGTTCTTGCTTGGCCTCCAGGGCCGCAACGACGGTGCAGTGGTCGAGCGATACAGCACCGGACAAACCAGCAACAAAAATCACGGCTTGGCCACACATCACCCACGCTTTGCCTCGCGTTTCGTCGCGGTGCGTTTCACCCTGGCCATATAGTTCTTCGTAGCTGACCAAGGCGCCATGTGGGTAGTCGCTGTTCCAGTCGAAGCACTGGGCCTTGGCGTGCAGCTCCTGTTCTTCGAAAGTCCTGTTGCTTGGCTGTGGCATCGTGAATCTCCCTGAATGATGATCGCGGTTAGCTGTTGTTGTGCGGAATCGACGGCATATCAGGCAACATGCCGTCCAGCGATTCCTGGGCGGGTGGGTCCATGCCAGGGCCTGCAGGCAATTGAATGTCGCCGTCTTCCATCGTTGGCAGCTGCTTGAGCTTGGCATTGCCCAAATCGGCCTGGTCCTCTGTCGAAACCAGCACCCGTGCGTTGAATAGGGCGTACTGCAGATTGTCCCGCTTGTCGGCCCAAGCGATGCGGCTGTTCACCACATAAGCGAGCGTGCCACCGCGTTGGCCACCTACGCTGATGGTCTGGATCCAGTTGTGCTTGGTCAGAATGGCGATAGCGCGTTTTGTGGTGGCCACCGATGTTTCCATCAGTTTGGCCAGCGTGGCCTGGCTGATAATGAGCGCGCCTTGCTTGTCCATGTGCTGCACCAGGATGTGCATCAACTGGGCAGCGCGGGGAGCCTGCGCTGTCAACGCGGCCCATGCTTCGTGGCCAGCGCGTTCAGTCTGCACCCAAGTGCCGCGCTGAGCAGGCTGCGCATAGGCGCGGATCTCGTTATTGTCACTGGCCATTGGGCCTCCTACAGTGCTATTCCTTGATCGATATCGAGCAAATTTGTCAGATATCGTTCATGAGTCACGCATACCCTAGCTCATATGGTGAGCGATGGGTAGCTCATACTTGCACGTTATCTCTCAAATCTTGTGCGATATCTCTCACGAATGAGCTAGGGGTAGCTCACGGAGGGGGGGTAGCTCATAGGGTGAGCTAACCTAGCTCACGGATAATGAGCTAGGGGTAGGTCATAGATAGTGAGCGATGGTCGCTCACGGATCATGATCGGAGGTTCGTGCATATGGTGAGCGAGGTGCTGCCCTGCAGGCCACGTATTACAAGGGCTTGTAGTCGTCGTTCTTATGATCTCCTAACGCTTGCTCCATTTGTATTGGCTGTTAGGGCCTCAAAGTCGCCTGGCCGGCGGCGGCCAGTCGTGAATGGCTGACAGACTCCGGCTTCGCCTGCGCTAGTCAACCATTCCCGACCGGCTCGACTGAAAGCTCGTCACGAATACGCATGACAGTTGTGGTTGAACAGTTGGCATGGCGGGCCGTGGCGCGGATCCCGAGGTTGGCACCCAGCAGCTCGCGCACACGCTTGCGCAGATCCTCGTCCACGGGCCGGCCCTTGTACACACCCGCCGCCTTTGCTTTGACGATGCCCTGGTGCTGTCGCTCCCGGCGCTGCTGATAGTCCTTACGGGCAATTGCCGCCATCATGTCGATCATCATGTAGTTGATGGCCGACAGCATGCGGTCTGTGAATTCATCGTTGGTGGGCAATGTCATGCCCTGATGGCTGGTCGGCAGATCGATGGCGACGATACGCAAACCTCGCTGGTCTATCGCGCCCTTGAGTTCCCGCCAATCCTGATCGCCCATGCGCGATAGTCGATCGATACTCTCCACCAGCAACACATCGCCCCGCCTTGAATCTTTCAATAGTCGGATCAGCTCGGGTCGGTTGGCATGCGAGCCGCTGGCGTTCTCCATGTAACTGGCTGCAATGGCGAGGCCGAAGCCGGCGACGAATGCTTCCAGCTGATCACGGGCGCGGCTAGCGTCTTGATCATCGGTCGAAGCTCGTAGGTAAGCGCGGATGAACATTGGGGATACCGTATCAGTATGGGTGTACTCAAATCAGTGTATCAGAATGGGTGTTTTTTTTGTTTCTGCGCCGAAGGGGCAGGGCAGGACATATCTGTGCCATATGGGGTATACCCATAAATGACGGCCTGATCTACTGGTCCCCCGAGTGACGAATTAGAGGGCGGTCCAGGTCGCTACCACTGCGACCATGCCATACCTCATGAATCAATTCGTCACTTCAGGGACCGCTCGCGTGGATCAGCCAACCAGCCGGCGATATTCCTGATACAACCGGGCCAGCACCGGTTGAGCGGCCTCCAGTTCTGCAAGCTCTGCAGACGTAACCTGGCGATGCTCCAAGGCGCTGACCACGGGCGCGGCCAGCTTTTTGGCTTCGTCCTCGCCGTGGTCTTTCACGATCTGGTCATAGCCGCCTGGGTATCGGGCCATTCCTCCAGCCTGGTGCAGGTCGACCAGAGCCTGCTGATCAGCTTCGTGCGCTTGCTTCAACTTTTCAGTCCAGCCCTTTCGGTCAGCCAGCTCTGGCCCGAATGTTTCCAGCAATTTGCTATCAGCCAGGATGCGCAGCGAGCGGTTAATGCCCGCGAAACTTTCCTGCAGCGGCTGCAGTAACTGAGCAAGGTCCTTTTCTGTCGAGGTGGTCATGGGTCAACGTCCTTGGTGGTCATGGAATGGGTCTGCCAGTACCGCAGCCTTTCGGCATCGGCCTCCAGCACGAAGCGGTCAATCATTTCGGCGGGTGCGCAGATCTGCGCGCACCGCCATCCTTCCGGCGTTTGTGTGAGGTAGCTGGAATAGATCTTGTCGCGAATCGCCAAGGCACGCTGCTTGGTAAGCCCGTGTGCATTGGCGACGGCAACAAGGCCCTTGCCTTCGACCAGGATCTCGAAGGCAACGTCGAGGCTGCGTGAGTGCATTTTCGACTTGGTGCGGATCCGCTCAAATTCCTCACGCGGTATCCGCAGGTCCTGGTCAGTGTGGCGGACGCTCATTCAGAATCTTTCCAGCGCTCGGCCAGCTGCTTGCGTGCTTCCTCCAGCTCGGCCTTGAGGTAGGTGTTCTCTGACGAAAGCGTTTTGACCTGGGCTTCAAGCACGGTGTTGGCTTCGCGCAGTTTGCCCAGCTGGTCATCGAGCAGGGTTTGTTGGGTCGATGCCTGTGGACCGCCCTTATCCGCGCCTTTTTTTGATCCGCCGTTATGCACGCGCAAGGCCTTGGTATTGCGCAAGGTGGTTCGCACTTCCTGGCGAAGGTTCAGATCCAGATTGTCCTCGGCGCGCTGCACCAGATCAGCCGCGGCTTGTGGGTCCAGACGTTCCAACCGGCCAATATCATTCACCGTTGAAATGTCGGCAGTAACACCACGGGTCACGGCTTCCCGGCTCGCACCATCACGGGTGACGTTTTCGAGATAGGCTAGGCGCTCGGCAACCCAGTTGATGCTTTTCGACCAATCCTCGGCCACCTTCTCCAAGGTGCCCAGTTCTTCCTTGCTCTCTTTCAGAGCCAGGGCGATATCCAGTTGGCTGAGGTTTTCGCTGTGGACGTTCTCGGAGCGTTGGATACGCTTCGCCTGAGCGTCGGTAAGCTCTTTGACGACGGCCTGAACCAATACGCCTGCGATGATGCAAGCCCGATAGCGGCGCTCGCCGGCCACCATCAGAAACTTGTACCCGGACTCTGGATTCGGGTGCGGACGCAAGACACAGGGTTCGATTTGGCCATTGGCCAAAATGTCCTTAGCCAGTTCCTCAAGCGATTCTTGAGAAAATCCCGGGTTGTCCTTGCGGCGGATCTGCTTTACGCATTCGATCTCGCCAGGGCTGATCGATTCGACGCGGGAACCATCGTTGATAGCCGGGCGTTTCTGGAAGTCTGAAAGCTTTTGAGCCGTGGCTTTAACCACACGGCCAAAGGAATTTTTCTTCTCGGTCATGATTCAATCCTCACGCTGAAAAGACCTTGCTGAGCACCGCTGCACAGGCCTTTTTCATTTCCTTTCCTGCGTCACGCTGACTGCCGCTGCGAGCCTTGCGCCACACTGGATTGCCATTGGCGAGTGCTTTGTTGATGCAGGGGCGGTGGGTGATCTGCTCGTTGAACATGGCATCGCCGTGTTCTTCACGAAGGCTTGGCAGGATCTCAAGCTCTTCGGGTGAGCGGCTGTTGATCAGATTCGGCATGAATCCAAGGAAACGCAGGGCAGGGTTGTACCGCTCACGGACGGTTTCAATGGTGGCCATCAGCTTGGGCATGCGCGCCAAGGTGAAGGCACTGATGTTGAAGGGGGTGACAACCGAGTCCGAGGCAGCTAGCGCGGCAATCATGCGGCGCTGCAGGTTTGGTGGAGTGTCGATCAGGCACAAATCGAACTCGCCATTGAAGCGGTCCAGGGCTTTGCCGAGGTTGGTCACCACATCAAGATCCATGTCGTCCACATCGAGCAGGGCAACATCGGCCTCAATCAGCCATATGTTCTGCGCGACCTGGCGCGGCTGGTAGCCTTCATGTTCATTGGTGAACAACTGGCTAGCAAGCAGGTAAGGCGTGTCGTCGTCATCCTCGATGGGCGGGAAGAACTGCGACAGATCGCTCTCGTCCAGGTCGAGGACAAGCACACGCTTACCCTGTTCGGCGGCGTAGCAGGCCAGGTGGGCTTCAAGGGTGGTTTTGCCAACGCCACCCTTCTGGTTCGCAACGGCTGTGCGTTTCATGGTGACCTTCCTGTTGTCTCCGGTGAAGCGGTTGATTGAAAGTGGGATCATCCTTCCATTAGTAAACCCCGTAGTCAACCCCTAAAAAGGGTTTACCGGGATTTTCTCGCATGCGGGAAATTGATAGGGGTCACGTATTACGCGGCAAGCATTCTCGCGTGCGAGAAACGCAGGCAGCAGTATTGCTACACTGCGCGCACGTCAGCATGGGTCGTGCGGGTTGGTTTCCTTGCGCTCGGTATCTGTTGGCCAGGGTGACAGCTGGGGCGGCTCCCAGCTGCTCACCCGACCTCCCTGCATGACCATCTGTCGGCTCGTTTGAGCACTTTTCCATTTCTGCTGTCTTCTGCTCGTGGTGTATCGCCTGCGATACACATCGCCCGGAACGGACCCGGTGCCCGCCCGCATTGCAGATGCAGAAAAATGGATATTTTCCTTTCTAAACAGTTAGTTAACCAATACAGACGCTTACCAGGCCTTGGCCAGGGGCTTGTCCGTTCGTCGAGAAATGTGATGGACCCGCAATTTCTAGCGATGAAACATTGATTTCGTGAAATGAAAGCTCTATTGTAAATCACGAAACACGGATTTCATGGAATAAAACCCGAAAGAGGGAAGAAATGAGAGGTGGGATCTAGAACAAAATCGAAGAGGACTCCAGTATCGCCCCTGTATTTGGCCACTAGCTGCCCAGGGGAAGAGATGCAGAGCCTAGACAAGAAAGAACTGGCGGTTTTCGCCGT
Organism: Pseudomonas sp. PS01297; assembly: GCF_029959305.1. Lineage (NCBI taxonomy): Bacteria > Pseudomonadati > Pseudomonadota > Gammaproteobacteria > Pseudomonadales > Pseudomonadaceae > Pseudomonas > Pseudomonas sp. PS01297. The sequence continues at coordinate 21,423 of NZ_JASCPQ010000039.1, read as the reverse complement.
CGCCCAGCCGGACTATCGAGTTGTTCTAAATGAACGCTCGGAAAGCGACGGTCGAAAATGGGAATTAATCATTGAGAGTCCTTCGACAGGACAACGTTTCAGTGTAGTAACCGCGTTAGGGAAGACCAGGTTATTTAAGAATGCCGATACTGCTATCGACTTCATCAAGGAAACCTGCCCTAACAATCCAAATAAGGCAATAACCGTAACGTACGGGGGTTCCCCGTCATGATGAAAGAGGCAATGGTATGCAACTCTCTGCTCGCAAAACTCAACGCAACGTAGGTATCAACAACAAACAAACCTGGCGGACCTGGCTCAAGGACAAAGCCACTGCAACCCTGAAACAAGTTCTCTCGCAAAAGACTCCATCGCACAAGGCATTGATGCGCGATGACTGGATGGCCAAAGCCACCAAGATCGCAGTGTTGGGGTCGCTGTTCTCCTTCGCAATTCTCCCTGAAATCGCCAACGCGGCAATGGATTTCAGCGGCCTGAAAAACCTGGCCAAGGACGTTGTGTCCTTCCTGATCTTCGATATCGGCTACTACCTGGGCATCGCAGCCATTGCATTCTGCGGCTTCCAGGCCAAGTCGGGCCGTATGTCGTGGGGTCAGTTCGGCTGGGCCGTTGCCGGTGTGTTCCTGGTGTTCTTCTCGCCAAACCTGGTCGATACCATCAAAACCGGTGCGCAAACCGCATTGAAGTGAGGTAAGCGATGGCCGAGTACGACGACCTTGAAGAAGGTGAAGTGCTCGTATTGGCAATGGCCCGACCATCTATGGTCGGACCATTCACACTGTCGAGCATTCTTATAAGTCTGATAGCACCCGTGCTGTTAGCACTGTTGATTCGTTCACTGTATCCGTTGGGGCTTATCCCAGTCTTGTTTGTCGTTTCGTATTGGATATGCAGCAAAGACGTATATCTGTTCGGAGTTTTACAGGCAGCAAGTAACTTGAAAGCTTCACGGTTACGCAAACTTTGGGGGTATCGCAGTTATGCGCCTCGTTGATAAAGCATTCAAAAAGCTGACGCGAAATATGGATCTTTCGCTCGGTGTTCAACATCCAGAAGCTGCGGCGCTGGATGATGATGAAATGCTGGTGAGCGCAATGGTGCCGTATGACGTTCACTACGATGACGAAACCGTTATCACCAGCGAGGAAGCGCTGGTGCAGGTCATCAAGGTGGACGGCCTCTTGTTCGACTCGCTTTCAGCCGAGCAGATCAAGCGTTTCGAGCAGCAGCGCAACACGGTGTTCCGCACCATCGCAAGCAGTGACCTGACTGTCTACGTCACGTTCGTACGCCGCAAGGTGACTGACTTTCCAGACGGCGTTGGCGGTACCTGGTTCTCCCAGCAGTTCAACAAGCGGCTGCGTCGCCGCTACGAAAGCCGTGGTTTCTACATCAACGATATCTACATTTCGTTGGTTAGAAGGCGCTTCCGCGCGGGCATGCCTGGCCTGATGGATCGGGCCATCGCGCTGATGACCGGTACCGAGGCCAGCAAGAACGAAGCCGAATCGCTGGATGCGATGGCTGACTCGCTCTACAAGGCGTCCAACCTGGTACTGCGCAGCCTGGCCGACTACGGCACGCGCCGCCTGCGGGTTCAACGGCATCCTGAGTCGCGCATGGGGCGGGTTGATCGTGAAACCGCGTTCAATGCCGTCCAGCGCTTCCAGCTCCAGTGGCACGAGTTCAAGGCTGCGGTCGGTGATCACGAAGTCTACGAAGCAGAAGCGGTGCATGACTTCCTGGGTGAGGAACACTGTGAGCTGAGCGGTTTCTTCAACTACCTGATCAACCTCGACAATCGCAAGGTGCCGGTGTCGGACCTGCTGATCAGGGAATCGCTACCGTACGCCCGCCTGAATTTCCGGGTGCTGGCCAATATGTGCGAAATCCGGGGCAGTACCGAATCGAAAATCGGCGCGATGCTGAGCATGGGTGAGTGGCCGCGCCGCACGCCCTCGCGGATGCTCGACAAGTTCCTGCAGCAGCCGGTGGAGTTCATCATCACCCAGTCGTTCACGTTCCAGAACAGGATCGAGGCCGAGCAGGGCATGCTGGACGAAACCCGCCGCATGACGGTGGATGACAAGCACAACATTTCGGAGGATGACCAGAAGGAACTCAAGCAAGGGATCAGCGACCTGCGCCGTGGCAACGCGGTCAATGGCGCACATCACCTGACTATCTTCGTGCATGTGTCGTCGCTGCCGATGACGACCGAAGCAAACCGGGAGATCAACCGCAAGCGTCTGGATCATGCCGTGGGCCTTGTAGAAGGCTGCTTCGTGGAAATGCTGGTCAAGCCAGTGCGGGAATGGTTCGCCCTGGAAACCTTCTTCTGGTCGCAGCTGCCGGGCCAGAAAGAGGCCCTGATCGGTCGCCGTGGCAAGATCAAGTCCAGCAACTTTGCCGGCTTCGCTTCCCTGCACAACTACGCCCGTGGCCGTCGCGACGGCAACCTGTGGGGGCCTGCGATCACGGCTTTCGAAACCGAGAGCTACACGCAATACAACTTCAATTTCCATCGTGAAATGGAAGGGATGGTAGCCGGCCACCTGGGCATGGCAGCTGATACCGGCATGGGTAAAACCACGCTGCTGGCCATGTTGATTGCAGAGGCCGACAAGGCCCTGCCGCTGGTGTTCTGGTTCGATAACCGCTACGGCGCCAAGGTCTTCATGAAGTCCATGGGCGGCGTCCATACCACGCTTTCCCCGCACAGCCACATGCGCTGGAACCCGCTCAAGCTGCCCGATACGCCAGAAAATCGTGCGTACCTGGTGGACTGGCAAGTCCAGATGCGCGAGTGCTACGCCTCGACGCCAACCAGCGCCGAAGATATCACCCGCTTCAAGGCAGCAGTGCAGGAGAACTATGACCTGCCGTTCGTAGACCGCCGCCTGCGCAATGTGGTCTGGACCTACGGTCAAGGCGAGCTGGCCGACATTATGGCCATCTGGCATGGCGCCAAAGGTGTCACCGGCGCCAATGCGGGAGTCTTCGACAATGCCGAAGACTCCATCGACTTCACCCAAGCGCGGCACTACTGCTTTGAAATGATGGAACTGCTCAAGGGCGGCGAGGCGCGGCCTGAACTGCCTGTCGTCATGAGCTACCCGCTGCACCGGATCGAGCAGGCCATGAATGGCCGGCCCTTCATCCTGGTGCTGGAGGAAGGCCAGAACCTGGTCAAAAACGAGTTTTGGCGGAAGAAAATCGACAACTTCATCATGCAGATCCGCCGTAAGAACGGGCTGATTATCTTCGTGACGCCGGATGCCAAGTACTTCCGCAGCGAAACGGACTCCATCGATAAACAGACCGTTACCAAGATCTACCTGGCGAGCGACCAGGTGAAAGATGAAGACCACGAAAACCTGACGGTGGCCGAGCGGGAATGGCTGCGCAAGCTCAATCCGAAAGAACACAAATTCCTGATCCGTCGTGGCCGGGAATCGGTGCGGGCTTGCTTCGATCTCTCGTCGGATAACCCTGATGAGGACCTGTCCGATTTCATTCCGGTCCTGTCCTCGAATGACGTTGGTGTCGCCCTGATGGATCAGATCATCGAGCGCCTTGGCACCGACGATCCAGCGGTCTGGGTGCCTGTGTTCATGCAGGAAGCCAAGGCCAAAAACACCCACAACTTGAAGGCGGTTCGATGATGACAACTATCAAGAAACTCGGTTTGGCGGTCGCGGTGTCGGTGGCCATTGCTGGCCAGGCGCAAGCCACGGGCGTGCCCACTGGTGACGCCGGCACTTGGGCTGGTCTTGCGCAAAACCTGGCTGTGCTGCAGCAGCAGTACCAGACGCTGAAAGATCAGTATGAAACGCAAGGCAACATCCTGAATAACCTGCAGGGCACTTATGGCCGTGGCGCCATCGGCCTGAACGAGTCGATCAACTCGGCCTCGGTCGTGCCGGGTTCCTGGCAGGAAGTGGTATCCCGCCAGAACTCGGGCGCCTATGGCAGCAAGCAGAGCTATTACGAGCAACTGATCAACACGCTGCCGCAGGAGCTGTTTGCCTCTCCAGACAGCAGCCGCGCAAAGGACTACCAGTTGAGTTCTAACTCGGTCGTCGCTGCGCTGTCCGCTGGTGACGCGTTGTACAGCGAGGTCCAGGTCCATTTGAACAACCTGGCCACCCTGTCATCGCAAGTCGATCTTACGACCAATGCGAAGGACGCCGCCGACCTGCAGAACCGTATCGCTACGGAAAACGGCATGTTGACCTCGGCCCAATCGAAGCTGCAGGCCCTGAACATGAACCTGCAAGCGAACCTGGCCAACCAGGAAAACCAAGCCACGGCACAGAACGAACAGTTCTTCCGCTGGAAGGACGACAACTGATTCTCGCATGCGAGAAAGGAGAACCCTATGAAAGCGCTCTGGTTGATCTTCCGAGTAATCACTTTCCCAGTGTGGGGGCCGCTATGGCTGACCTGGAAGCTTGGCAAGCTCCTGCTGGTCCTGGTGCTGGTGTCAGCTGCCTCGGGTTGCGTGACCAACAGCGGCACCATCGACAAGTCCCCATGCGCCTGTGAATTCACCCCATTCGTCATCCAGCACAAGGAGTCCCGCAATGCGTAAGTTCTTCACCCTGACCAACATCATCTGCCTGGGCGTTGGCGGCTTTGTCGTGGGATCGATCATCTACGTCAACATCACCAACATCAACTTCAGTTCGGCCCCGGCTGACGAATCGGCCCCGGTAGCCGAGGTGCAGACCGGTAACCCATTGCTCAAGGCCAGCAAGGACGATGTGGCCGACTGGTTCCCCGGTACCTGCTTTGCCGAAATCTACATGCAGAACCCTTCGTATGACGGTGGGCTGGTGAAGGGGTGCATCGACAAAACCGCGCAGGAGATCAAAGCACAAACGGGTGCTGCCTTGAGCGCTGAGGACTTCCGGTCGCCCGAAGTGATCTCCCACTTCAAGACCGTGTACGGGGCCGGGAATCCATGGCGCAGCTAACGTTAAAAGGCCTGGTTGGGGCGACTGACGAAGTAACCACTTCCTTTGTCAGTGAGGTTTTTCCCAACCTGGCCAGCATGGTAGAGCCGCTGATATGGACTCTGGCGGTTGGCTACTGGGTCGCATTGGGCCTGCAGATGTACAACGGCCATGTTTCAGTCAAAGGCTGGGATATCGTCAAGCGGGCCATGTTGACTGCCCTGGTGTTCACCTGTCTGAACTGGTCACAAGGCGGCACGGTGCTCTACCAAGCCTGGGGCGCCTGGACCGAAGGGATCGCGGCAAAGATCATGGGCGGCGGTGCCAGTACCAACACCATGCTCGATGCGTTGTATACGGACATTGGCAAAGTCTCCAGCACGTTGATGAATGTTGGCTGGCGGCAGATAGCGATGATCATCATGGGAACGGGTCTGTTTGTACTGAACTGCATCCTGTTCATCGCTGCGGTCTTGAACATGCTGATTGCCAAGTTTGGTGCGGCAATCATCATGGCCATCTTGCCGGTCATGGTTGGTTTCATTTTCTTCGATGCGGTGCGTCAGTGGTCAATGAACTGGTTTAGCAAGATGCTCAACTTCTCACTGATCTACATCCTTTCGATTGCAGTTGTCCGTTTCGGTTATTCCGTGTTCGGGGACGCAATCAAGGAAGCTGCAACAGCGGCGACGATTACTGATGCGGCCCTGATCACTGCGCAGCAATGGGGCCAGTTGGTGATTGTTGAGGGGGTCATGATCATTTGCATGCTGCAGGTGCGCGGTTGGGCAGCAGCATTGTCATCGGGCGCGGCAGTTGGTGGTTCATCGCTGGTTCTGATGGCACTGCGTACTTTAGGAGTTCGTAAATAATGGACAAACAAGACAAGCAATTTGATAAGGCTGAAAAAGCCCGTCGTAAGCGTGAAGTCGAGGGCAATAAGACTCGCCAAGAGCGTAACCGCTCGCTGTTCTTCCAGGGTGTACAGGCAGCTGTGATCCTGGGCCTTGGCTTCGCTGTGGCAAGCCTGGCGAACTCCAAGACCTACATCCCGGTTGTCACGGTGCTGGGAGCTGACGGCGAGGTCCTGAAACAGCGCGTCATCGACCAAGACAACGTTGATCAGGAACAAGCGATCATCGAGAAAACCCTATTCGACATGATCCGCGCCTGTGAAACCTTTGACCCCAAGCGTAAGCAGCAACTGTCGGATACTTGCCACACCTACCAGACGCAGCAAGTCGCTCGGGAGTATGAGGAAGTCACCAACCCGGAAAACCCGCAGAACCCATATGTTCTGCTGGGTGAAAATGATTGGATCGAAGGACAGCCGTACTTGATGAATAAGGTTGGCGACGAATATCAAGTTTCGTTCAAGTCAATCAATCATAAGTGGGGCGACAAAGAACCTGTAGAGCGTCGTTACCTTGCGACTATCAAGGTTGCGCATACCTTGGTCCCGCGTGCCCTCGGGGACCGTTGGGAGAATCCCTTCGGTACGCTGGCCACTGTATATCGCAAAAGCGAAGAACTGAGCCGCCGGTAATTCGCTGAACTGACAAGGAAACTAATCATGAAAAAACAGTTTGTTTTGCCGACCGCTATTGCCCTGAGTTTGTCTCTCTGCGCATTTAGCACCCATGCGGCAAAGTTGCCAAAAGCGCTGTCGAGTGACAACCGGGTCAAGCAAGTGCCATATGATCCGAACCAAGTCTACGAGTTGGTTGGCACTTACGGCTATCAAACGTCTATCGAGTTTGAAGCCGATGAAATGGTCAAGGTCGTGGCCTTGGGCGACACCATCGCTTGGCAGAGCATGCCGTTTCGCAACCGCGTGTTCCTCAAGCCGGTTGAAGACAACGCCGACACCAACATGACGGTGATCACCTCCAAGCGTACCTACTACTTCCAGCTGAACAGCACCAAGGCGAAGTCGGGCCAGTCGTACCTGGTCCGCTTCGTCTACCCGAACGCCCGCATTGCCTCGTACAACCCCGAGGGTGAAACCCCAGCTGGCACCGCGCCGGTCACCAGCTCGGGCACGCCGGCATCGCCCAACATCAACTACGGCTACTCGGGCGACAAGGAAGCCATCGGCCTGCAAGGCGTGATGGATGACGGGCAGTTCACCAAGTTCCTGATGAAGAAGGGCGCAGATCTGCCGCAGTTCTACCGCGTCCTGCCGGATGGCACCGAGGCGATGGTCGATTCTCGCCGTGAAGGCGATTACATGGTCGTGAAGCGCCTGGCCAGCATGTTCGTTGTTCGCAGTGGCAATGCCTACGTCTGCGTTGAAAACCTGGCTAATCCCTACAAACGCACTGTTACCCGTGGTGCCCGTGATGGCGGGGGGGCATAAGCATGGCCAACGAACCGACTCAACCTCAAGAAAAGACCCGCGACGAAGAGATCCGCGAGTGGAACGAATCTAACTCGATGCTCAAGGGCAAGCCGGGTAACAGCAAGCGCAGTGGTATTGCGATTGCTGTGGCGGCAGTAGTGGCTTGCGGTTTCGCGTACATGGTTACCCACGGCGATGAAGAAACCGAGAACAAGGACACCTTGAAGAAGGAAGAACTGGTCGCGGCCAGCCCGCGCAAGGTGCAGGATCCGCCACCGCGCCGGGAGGCCGCAAAGGTCGCGCCGGTGAGCAACGAGCCAGGCGCTCCGGCTGACACGCCGCGTTCGGTCGTTGATCGGCAGCAGCAAGGGGCCGGCATGAGCGATGAAGAACGGCGCCGGCAACAGCTGGAAATGCAGGCCCAGTTAGAGCGGGAAAAAATGCTTGCTGCGCGGCAGCGTTCCGCCATCTTCGCGACCGCCAAGGATGAAGGCTTTGCCCAAGGGGCAGAGCAGGGTGGTGATGGTCAGCAGGCCGGTGGTGGGTCGCTGTTGGGCGGTGGCCGTGGCTCACAGGGCCACATGAACGCGAATGACGCATTCGCCGCCTCCACCTACAGCGAAAGCGTGCCATTCACCGAAGCCCGCGCCATGGAGAACCTGCAATACAAGGTCCTGCAGGGCGCCGTCATCGAGGCGACTTTGCAGCCACGCGCACAAAGCCAGTTGCCGGGCCAGATCTGCGCGTCCATTGCGCAGAACGTGTTCGCCGCAGAAGGTCGCCTCGTAATGATCCCGTGGGGATCGTTGGTGTGTGGCAGTTACAACGCCAGCTTGATGCCAGGCCAAGAGCGCCTGTTCACCATCTGGAATTTTGTGCGGATTCCGCGCCTGGATGGTCGCCCGCCCATGGAGATTCCACTGAACAGCGCCGGCACCGACCAGTTGGGGACAGCAGGCCAGGGCGGTGTGGTCGACAACCACTGGGCGCAGATCTTCGGGGTAGCTGCAGCGGTATCGATCATCGGCGCCGGTGCCTCCAACAGCGGCGTTTCCTCGGGTGATCAGGAGAACTCGTCGTCGCGCTACCGCAGTGAGGTGCAGGAAGCCGCCGCCGATTCGGCACAGACCATCCTGGGCCGCTACGCCAATATCCAGCCGACTGTGACCGTGCCGCATGGGTCGCGTGTCGTGATCTACCTGCAGCGCGACCTGGACTTCACCAAGGTATTCACCAAGCAGGCCGAACGCGCCGAAAGCGGCGGCGTCACCTTCATCAACTGAGGACGGGTTATGTCTGAGATTGCATCCTTTCGCACAAAACTGGGTCCGCTTGCCCCGATGCTGGATGACCCGGAAGTGACGGAGATCGCCATCAACGGTCCAGACAACGTATTTGCCGGCTACCGCAATAGCCGGTTCATGCGCCCGGTCGCGGTTCAAGGTGTATCGCTTGGGCTGATCAAATCGCTGGCCAGCCTGATTGCCGCTCACACTGACCAGGAGGTGAGCGCCTACACCCCAATCCTGTCGGGTCGTATACCGATCAACCTTGACGACAACGTGGCTGACAACGAGCGCGGCGACTACCGCGTACAGATCGTGTTGGCCCCGGCTGTAGAGCAGCACATCGGCGGGATCGTGTGTATCCGTAAGCCTGGCCGTAAGCAGATCTCCCTGGATCAGTACGCAGCCTCTGGCGCATTCGAGTTCATCAACCAGCCCCGCGACCACGGCCAGTACAGCGATGATCACCTGGTGGAGCTGTACAGGGCCAAGCGTTGGGTCGAGTTCTTCAAGGGCATCGTCAAAGCGCGCAAGAACATCATGATTTCTGCCGGTACCAACGCCGGCAAAACGACTTTCCTCAACGAGCTGATGCAGCACGTTGAACGCAATGAGCGAATCGTCACCATCGAGGACACCCGCGAGCTGCGTCCGCCAGGGGAGAACGTGGTTCACCTGATCTACTCGCGGGGTGGCCAAGGCAAGGCCCGTGTCACGCCGTTTGATCACCTGGAATCCATCCTGCGCCTGACGCCCGACAGGGCAATCATGGGCGAGCTTCGCGGCGGTGAGGCGTTCCCGTTCCTGGAACTGATGAACACCGGCCACAGCGGCACCATGAGTTCGATTCACGCCGACTCGCCGGATCTGATGTTTGACCGCCTGGCGTCGATGGCTTCGCGTGGCGGTGCGGACATGAACAAAAACCAGTTGATCGAGTTCTCTCGGCATCTGATCGACGTAGTGATCCAGTGGGAGTACGGCTTTGATGGCCGACGCATCATCACGGAGGTGCAATATGCGAAAGCTGCCTAAATTCACCCTGGCGCTGCTGGCCAGCGTCTGCGCTACTGCGCTCGCGCATGCTGAGGAAGCCCAGCCGACTCGGTTCTCGGAGCTTGCCGCTAAATGCGCGCCGACCGTCCACCCGTCCACGCTCAAAGCGCTGATCGGCAATGAATCGACCTTCAACCCATACGCCATTGGTGTAGTGGGCACGCACCTGCAGCGTCAACCGCAGTCCTTGAGCGAGGCCATCGCCACGGCTGAGCAACTGGAACGGGATGGCAAGCGGTACGCAATGGGCCTGGGCCAGCTGCTGGTCACCAACATGCGCGCACGCGGGTTGAGCTATGAGGATGTGTTTGAGCCATGCCGCAACCTGCAGGCCATCAGCAACCTGCTTGTGGAGTATTACAAGCAGGCGCTGACTACCAGCAGCGACAAGCAGGAAGCATTGTTGAAAGCCTTCTCGATGTACTACAGCGGCAACGAGCTGCGCGGCTTCAAGCCTGATCGTCCTGGTGAAATGTCGTACGTCGAGAAAGTAGTAGACCGTGCCCTGAACCCTACGGCTGAGGACCCTATTGTGCCGGCTGTAGCGGGCGCAGAAGGTGTTGAGCCGATTGCGGTAGTCGCTACCAGCGCACCGGCCCGAAAAGCGCCCCAGCGCGCTCGTAGGGCCTCTGATCAGCAGGAAGGTGCTTGGCTGACGTTTACCGATGAAAACGGCCAGGCCGTCGCCGCTGCGAAGCCTGAGCAAGCCAGCAAGCCGCAGATCCAGGTTCACTTGAACACAGACGCCGAGGCAGAGCCGCCGAAGCGCGAATTCAAGCGCTTTGAGCAGCCGTCGCCGGATCAGTTCGAACAAGCCAAGGCGCAGCCGGTTGCGGAGCAACAACCATCGACGCCGGCCTTTGTCCAGATCATCAACTGATTTCTCGCACGCGAGAAAAGGAGTTCCTATGCGCACACCAATTCTGACTGTTCTCGCTGCGCTGACTTTCGCCAGCGTGGCGCATGCCGCCGAACTGCCGCAGCCGCCAACCAATTACGACTACGGCTCGAAAAGCGATTCCGATGCCTGTGGGGCCACGTTGTGCCTGCTGGGCATGACCCGCGATGGCGATTGCGACAAGTACGTCACCAAGTATTTCAGCATCATCCGCACCAAGCACGGCAAGTTCAGCCCTTCCCGTACTGCCGAAGCCCGGGGCGATTTTGTAGCGCAGTGCGTGGAAGACCAGAGCAGCGCGAAGTCGGCCAACGACAAATGGGGGGGCGTGCAGCGTGGCTTCTAAGTTGTCCGCATTCGCATCCCTGGCCCTGGCCGTGGCGATGGCCGTGGCTACTCCCCTGAGCAGGGCCGACCAGGCGCCGGCAGATCAGCCGGAATCATCCTCTGCACCGGTTTTGATCGACGGCGCGCGCCGGATCGAGGTTGGCTTCTCTCCCGAAGGTTCGGCGCAGGACCTGGTTCTGCGCACCATCAGCGTGGCGAAAAACTCGATTCGCCTTTCGGCGTACATGATGACCAGCCCCGAAGTGACAAAGGCGTTGATCGCGGCCAAGCAGCGCGGCGTCGATGTGGCGGTGGTGGCCGATCATCAAGGCAACCTTCAGGGCGGCGCCGCTCGGGCTGGCCAGCATGCGTTGACGCTGCTGGCCCGCGCAGGCATCCCGACCCGCACCGTCAAGGCGTACGCCATACACCATGACAAGTTCATGGTGATTGACGGTAAGGCCGTTGAGACGGGCAGTTTCAACTACACCGCCGCCGCTGCACGCAACAACAGCGAAAACGCTTTGGTGGTCTGGAACGACGCCGAACTCGCTGAGCAGTACCTGGCCCACTGGCAAAGCCGGTGGGAAAAGGGCCAAGCATTCAAACCAACCTACTGAGAAGGCATGCACATGGACAAGCAAACCTCTGATCAGACCACTTACCAGCTGCTCCAGAAAGGCCAGGAGCCGCAGACGTTCACCGACGCCAAGCAAGCCGGCGCCGCCTGGTTCAAGGCTGAGCTGTCAGATAAATCGGTAATGACGGTTCAACAGGGCGGGCAAGCCGCCCGTGTGTTCGCGCAGGTCGGCAAAGAGGGCACGCAGTATTACAAGGATTTGCCGTTCGACAACATGCCAGGTGCCGCCGAGTTCAAAGCCTCGTTCAAGGACGCCTTGGAGCTGCGCAAGGCCGAGCAGGCCGGCATCGCCTCGGGCAAGCCTGGCGAACCGATGGCCATTGCGAAGCCGGTGGATATGCCCGCCATCAAGGCAGCTGAGCAGGGCAAAACCTATGACGGCAAGATCGTCGGCTTCCACAACAACCAGGTGATTCAAGCCGTCATGGACGGCCAGAAGACCATCCACGTTGCGCACGAACGGGCAGCTTTGAGCAGCGCCAAAGCTGGCCTGTTGCATCAGGGCAAGGATCTGTCCATCCGCTACCCGTTCTCCGGGGTTGGAATCGTGCAGGAACGCCAGCTGCAGCACGAACGCAAAGTGCCGGCACACCAGCCAAAAGGATTTGGCGGCAAAGGTTTTTAAGATTTCACAACGCCCCCGTCAGGGGCAATTCTGAGAGGGTGAAGGCATGGCTGAAAAATCCAACCTGCATAATCAGATCGACGCCAGAGCTGATTGGGAGAAATTCAGGATCACAGGCAACCAGGCAGATGCAGACAAGGCCTATAACAGCGCAGTTGCTGCGGGTTTCGGCGGTAATGAGAAATCACCGTTGTTGGCGAATATACCGCAGCTGTCCAAAGCGTTTGACGAAGGCCGAGCAGATGCAAAAACCGAATGGGCGATTGGTCGAAAAGAGGATGCGATACACAATCTCCAGACGAAGTACCTGACTCCAGAGGTCGGGAAGTCCTATCAGGGGCCGATTGTCGATGTGGACGGAGACAAAGCCTTCCAGTCCATCAAGCACGAAGGTAAGAACGCCCTGGTAGTCCACCAATTAAAAGACCTTGTAAGCACGAAGGCAGATACGTTCGCACCCTCCGGCAAGGTGATTGATATCCGCTACGCTGCCCAGGGGATCGGAGTCGGCAAAGAGGTGAAAGAGTTGGGGGACCGTAGCTTGTCACATACGCCGAAAGGCATGGGCGGACTCTCTCGCTAGATCGGTGCAAGAAGGGAAAGGAGCCGTTAGGCTCCTTTTTTTGCTGGGGATCACGACGTACCGGCCCCGATCCGACACTCCACAATAAAAACCCCGCACGGAGGCGGGGGGGGGATGGAGCTGGGAGGCGCTGTATTAGACCCTCGGATGCCCGCTGCTCGGCCCTTCCAGGCGGGTGCGTTGCTTGCGCTCCAATGCCTGCCCGTCTGCCACATTTCGCGGCTGAATCGACTCCCTCCGCTGACGCTCGCGTTCCTGCTGCAGCGACAACGCTGTGGTCTTGTCATAGCGCTTGGCAATCGCTGCCGGCAGACCTTTGATGGAGTCCGCATAGACGCGGGCTTCGTGCCGTGCCCGGCTGATCGCCACATACCAAAGGTTCTGCGAGGTGGTGCGGCTCTTGGTGTTGAGCGAGATCATGACGCGATCATTGGTCAGGCCCTGCGCGCTGTGTACGGTCGCGGAATAGGCGTGTTCCAGGTGCAAGGGCTTGTTGGTCGGCAGGCTCACGGTGCGCTCGGGCTGACCGTTGATTTCCTTGAGTGACGCGAGCTGCACCACGCCGCCCTCGATGCTGACAACGCGCATGCGGTCGCCGTTGGTGAGGTCTAGCTTGGGATCCTGGCGGTTGATGCGGATAAGATCGCCTACTGACAGCTCCGGCTTTTCCAGCTTGTACACGCTGAGCTTGGTAGCCTGCCGGGGATTGAACTCGTACCGGTTGCCGCTCCGGTCCTTGACCACAAGGACATTGCCAGGCAGCGCCTGGTCGACCACATACAGCTCGCCCCGGACCAAACCGGCCCGCTTATAGTCCTTCTCCGGCTGAATGATCATGCCCTGCTTGTAGCTGGGCGCGTACCGACGTTCCGCGTCGGTCGAGTCGACACGGTTCAAGGTTTCAAACTCTTTGCCCTTGCCCAGTAGCCCGAGCGACTGCCGGGCCATCTGGTTGATCTCTTTCCGGTCCTTGTTGGTGCCGGCAACGATCAGCACCTCTTTGCGCTGGTCTGGGGTGAGGGCCATGTAGTCGCGCACGATGGCCTGGTGCCGCTCGCTGGCCGTGCGCAATTCCTCAACGTGTTTCAGGTGGTCCAGGGACTTGGTGGGTTGTCCCTCGGCGGCATGCTGCACTGCCAGTTTCAGCTCGGGGTCTTTCTGCCGCTGGATCTCTTTGATTCGGGCGGTCTGCATCCCGCTTAGCTGCAGTTGGGCGAAAGGCTTGCCGGCCTCGATTGCCTCGGTCTGCTTGGTGTCACCCAGCTGAATCAAGCGGGCGCCTGATTGCTCGATCTCTCGCATCAGCCGTTCCATCTGGCGAGCGCCGACTACGCCGGCTTCATCGAGAATTACAATGGTCTTGGCGTCCAGTGCCTTGTTCTTGGTGTGGAAGAAGCTGGCCAGCGTATGCGCGTCCAGTCCTTCGTTTTTCAAGGCGGTCACCTGGTTACCGTACGGCGCCAGGGCAACAACCCGGTAGCCTGTACCGGCCTGCAAGTCGCGGCTGGTCATCGCCGCATTCACGGAGTCGATCAGCTTGACGGCCCGGTCCACCGAGTAGGTTTTGCCGGTACCCGCATCACCCTGAATGCCCACAAACCGGTTGTTGGTACTGACGATCACCTCTACGGCCTGGTACTGGCCTGCAGACAAGGTGGATCCCTCCAGTGCTTTGGCCACCTGCTCTTTGGTCATCAATGGTTCGACCTGGCCACGGCCAGTCCGCTCGATAGCCAGAATGGCTTTCTCGCGCTTCAACGCCTTCTGCGTGGTGTAGCGTTTTTCGGCGGGTTCCAGCGAGCCGCGCTTGATAGCCCTGTCCACGTACTGCCGGGCCTCTTTCTCGCTCCAGCCTTTCAGCTCCTGCAGGTGCGCCCGCCATCCTGCAGGCGACAGCACCGGCGAATCGAGATCGCCGTTGGGCATGCGATAGGTCGGTGGGGATTCGATCAACGTCCCTTGCTTGACCAGGCGCCGGATCTCTTCACTGACCTGATCCGGGGTGGCCAGCCCAACAGCTCGCCGTAGAGCGACCGTGCGCAGGTCGTTCTCTCCGACCACTTGTTCACGCTCGGTCAAGTGGTTGATGGCGTACTGAACGACAGCCTGGCCGGGGGTGATGCCTTCGGGCAGGCTGTATTCGGCGTGGCTGTTATTGCGTGGCGCATACTCGCGGTTATCCAGGTGGCTGCGGGCGCCAAAATCAATGCCCAGCTCGCGGGCTTTGGTAACCCAATACTCTTTGACCAGATGGCGGTCGCGTTCATCCTTGCGGGGCCGGGTGGCCATCGCAATGATCTGCTTTTCAAGCGGAGTCGCGTCAGCGCGGGTTTTCCCGTCTTTGGCCAGCGCATCCTCGATGACCTTGGAGCGGCTGGAAAACGCCTCGATCTGGTCACGCGATATGTGGGCAAGCTCGAAATTACCCTGGTTGTCCAACACCCGGATTTCATACCCCAGCGCCCGGAGTTCCTGAGCCAGAATGCCCTTGTACATGGCATCGACCTGGGGTTGGATCTTGTAAATGTCGTCATTGCGCAAGGCCCGCCATTTACCGTCAGAGCGCCGGGTCATGTTCATGACCACGGCATGCGTGTGCATCTGCGGGTCCTTGGCCCGGCTCATTTCATGCCGGAACTTGCCAATGACCAGGTTTCCCGAGCGCTCAAGCATGGTTTTGCCGTTTACCTTCAAACGGGTTTGGGCCAGGCGCTCGACTTCCTCCATGCTCTTGGTAACTGCCCGATCATGCGCGGCCATAACATCCTTGTCGCCGGCAATCAGGGCCTGCATCGAGACGGACTTTGGCGCGGAGAACGTGAGGTCGAGGCCCATTCGCCGCGTGCCGGTTTCCTTGTCGAAGGTCTTGGCCATTCGGTCGCCATTGGGCAACTTTCCATCAAACAGGCGGGCCAGTTCCTTCTGGTCGATGGCACCCTCCAGGCCAAGCAGCTCGGCACCGATGCCTTGCCACTCGCCGTGTGCCTCCTTGGCGTAGTAATCGTCAGCGTTGGAGAAGTAGCCCGCCGCCGCGTACTGGTTGTCACCTTTGATCAGCGTCACGTTGAACATCGCTTACCCCGTCAAGCAGCTTGGCCAATGACGATTGCCGGTGCCCGTTCCTTGTAATCGACGTATGGCGTCTTGATCTTGGTGATGGGGAAGTCCTCGGCAAATTTGACGTAGGCTTCCAAGTCGTTGAGGTTCGAAATCTCCGAGTCCATCACGACCGGTTCAAGCTTGATTTCCTCGGCTCGCGTCATGCGGCCTGCCGTCCACGATTTGCGGAACCGCTTGACCTCCTGATTACCCAAAATTTCCTTGGCCATATCGGCATTCTTGGCGTTCGCTGCGGCCAGGATGACGTAGTTTCGGAAGCAAGACAGCAGGGTTTCCGCATCGTCCCGGCCATAGCTGGCGTTGAGCTGGGACCAGTCCTGCAGACTGCCGACCATGCGCAAGCCATGTTTCCGGCCCTTGGTCGCTGCAGGTACGAAGCTCTCCAGCTTGCCCAGCGACTGCAGTTCATCAAGGAACAGCCAGAGGCACTTACCGGTCATTGGTTCGGAGCTGAGGATCGTTGCGCAGATGGTGTCGATCCAGGTGGCCACCAGCGGTCGCATGGTGTCGCGCATATCCTCACGCCAGGTAATGAACAGGTTGCCGGCGTCGGGATCATTCACCCAGCGGTAGATCGAAAAGTCACCTTTGCCCATGTAGCGCAGGGGTCGGATGTACTTGTTCATCATGAACTGGATGCTGGCGATGGCCTTTTCCGCGTTGTCGCGGAAGTAACCCTCAGAGTCGGTGTTGGCCAGGAACGCCCGGATGGTGTCGCCGTCCTCACGCACCAGCAGGTTTACCAGCGTGTCCTGGTTGGCGTTGTTGGTTTCCATGAGCTTGCGCATTGTGTCCGACAGCACGTCGCGAGCGTACGCGCACCACTGCTCGTCGCTGGGGTCGACCTGTGGCGGAATGATCGACTTGGCCATCCGGTTGAAATCATGGACGCCCCGGATCTCGTTGAAGATCGTCCAACCTGCAGAGCGGGCGTCAAAGGGATTGAGGATGTAATCGCCTTTGAAACTGAACTTGGAGTAGAACGTACCATTGGGATCGACCACGGCCATCCGGTCATTGCGTCGGAGTGCCGAGGCGATCATGCCCTCCATGGTCACCGACTTACCGGCGCCGATGGACGCGCAGATCATGGTGTTGCGGTCTTCCAGGTGCAAGGGCATCGGCAGCTTGCCGATCATGATTGGCGCTGCTTTTTCCTGACCCTTCTTGCGGCGTTCACGGTTGGTTTTGGCGTTGCGGGCGCTGACTTTCCGTTCCACGAAATGCCAGTTGCGAATGCGGGATCCGCGCAGCCACTGCTGGAATCGTTCACCCCGGAAACCGTCATCACAATATTCGTACAGGTAGTAACACAGCCCTGCAGCAACCACGGATGCAGCAATGGTTGTCCCCAGCACTAGAGGTTCGTGCCAGCCGTTGTGCAGTGTGTCTTTGAATGCTGCGGGGAACGGAGCCAGTGGCAGCTGCGCCAACTGGGTACCGGCCAGCCAGCCAGCGATCGGTAAACCAAAGCCCGCTGTCATAGCGGCTGAATCAACCTCTTGTTTGTGCATCAGTCCTCTCCTGATAGACGCTCAATGTCCTCGGCCAGGTCGGGCAATAGTGCTGCCAGCGCATCCTCGCTGCTGACCAGGTGCTGGAGTTCAGCGCGTAGCGCATTGATCTTGCCCTGTGCCGTTCCTTGTCGCAGCAGATAGACCGCTATGGCCTGAATGGTTCTGCTGCGTGCCTGTTCCTGGGTGATGTTTTCCAGCAACCCAAGCATGCGTTGCTGCTCTGCCCAGCTGTCCATATCCAGCTGCCGCCCCCCCTTGTCGGTGGCCAGCACGCGGTCACGAATGTAGCTCGACAAGTGCTTGTAGCCGGCCAGCGCAGCGGCTTCCTCAACCCTGGCCAGCTGCTCGGTGTTGAATCGAATGGGTACTGTTTTGCCCACGTTGTTCCCTCAAATTCCCCTGGAAAATAGGTGTCACACACCTCCAAAGGTAACGCACTTTTCTTGTAATGCAAACGTATCACACAAAAACCTTGATTTATATGGCTCAAATGACTACTTTGTAATACAATCGTATCACGGCACCAATCAAGACAAAACGCCGCTGACGCAGGCACGGCGCGGCTTCCACCTCCCGCCAGGGAGGTGCGTGTTGTGTATTGAGACTTTGACCCTGTTAAGGGTCGAAGTTGATGCTCTTGTTAAGGGCGTTTTTAGGGCCTAGGCCGAAGGCCGTAGCATGCGGAGGACTAGGGGTAGGCAATTAGGGTGCTGTAAGGCTGTAGATTGAGCGCAAAGGGGGTTTAGCTTGACTACAGGTGGGGGGTGAGTAGGATGCTGTATAAATGCAATGTAGGTGCAGGTAGGGTGCAAAATGGCAGGCAAGGATATTGAGGCAGCACTATTGGCAGTCGAACCAGTGACCAAGGCAGCGAAAATACGCCAGGTCATGCCAGTGATTGAGAAGCAACTGAAGGCAGGTGTTCGACGCCAGGCGATTCTGGATGTGCTCAAGGCCCAAGGCATCGAGGTGAGCATGGACACGCTCAAGAGCTACCTGTACCGGTATCGCAAAGCCCAGCGCGAGAACAGCACGCCCGTGGCCAACCCAGCACCGGCACCGCAAAATCCAGTACCAGAGCAACGGACGGTAGAACCAGCACGGCAGGTCGAGCCACCAGTTGAAGGAGGTGTATCGTACGATACAGACCCGAGCCAAGATGCGGACGAACGGCCCCATGTGGGGCCGGCAGAGTTGAGCAGGCTCATGAATCCCGGGGACGATCAGAACGCCTCGGACTTGGATCGATATGAAAGCGCAGCGCGCAGCAGAAGGAAACGCACATGAGAACCGTCACCGTGAATTTCACCGGCAACTCCGGTAAAACCACACTCTCCGACAACCTGATCTGGCCGCGAGTCGGCGGCTTACGGTTTGCGATTGAAACCATCAATGCTGGTGCGTCGGATACCGCCGCCGAGATCGAACGCCTCAAGGGCAAACAGTTTGGCGAGCTGTCCGAGATCCTGCTGACCGAGGACAAAGTGGTGGTCGACGTTGGCGCGTCCAACGTCGAAGACTTCTTCAAGTTCATGGGCCAGTACGACGGCTCCCACGAAGATATCGATTTCTTCGTGGTGCCGGCTGTGCCGGAGAAAAAGCAGCAGGTCGACACCATCAACACCATCAAGACCCTGGCCGCGCTCGGCGTGCCAGCGAAAAAGATCCTGGTCGTCTTCAACAAGGTCCAGATCGATGACGCCGACGATATCCCGCAGACGTTCGCGGCGCTGTTCGGCTTCCACGAAGTCGAGAAGAAATTCACCCTCAAGCGCGATGCTGTGGTGTACGCGAACGAAATTTTCGAGCGCCTGCGCCCGCTGAAAATGAATGTCACGCAGGTACTGGAGGACTCCACGGACTACCGCGCCCAGTTGCGCGATGCCAAGGACGATACCGAGAAAGATCATGCGCTTCGCATGATCTCCGCGCAGCGCCTGGCCAAGTCGGCATCGCGTAACCTTGACCAGGTGTACGCCTCGCTGTTCGGCAAGGGGAAGTGATCGATGGCCAAGGACCCGACCACGGCCCGCGAAGCGATGGTCGCGCAAATGATGGAGGACTTTGACGCCATCGTGCGGCGCCTGGAACAGGTCGACGCCGACCTGGCGGCTAAAACGTCCGAGGCCGTACGCGATGCAGCAGGCAAAGTTCTGCTGCAAACGCAGCTGAACTTTGAGTCGATGATGGAGGAACAGCGCAACGCCCTGGTGCAGGCCGGGCGTGAAGCGGCGGCACGGATCGGTAACGAGATCAACCGCAGCACCGCGAACCTAGTCAGTGCCCAGGCGGAACGCCGGGCCATTCGGTATACGGCGCTGTTGCTGCTGGTCGGCGCGGCGCTCGGCGCCGCTGCTGTGCTGGCTGCTGTTGGTGCCGGCTTTATGATCGGGCGGTGAGGGGGCGTGCCCCCTTTTTTTGATGTGTAACCTGTATCGTACGATACAGGTTACAATGCCTGTAACGTTCATCCCCCCTGACTCCGAGCGATCAGCATAGGGGATTCTCGCGTGCGAGAAATGGAGGCCGCATGTCCGCAACCCCAAGCCAGCTGCTCTATGACGAAATCGAAGGCGCGTACAACTGGTTCAATGATCGGTTGTACGGTGGCCAGCTTCCTGGCTGCATCTTCACCCTGCAGCGCAAGGCCAACACTTTCGGCTACTACTCGCCATCGCGCTTCCTGCGCCGCAATGGCTCGGGTAAGAGCGATGAAATCGCGCTGAACTGCGCCTACTTCGCGCATCGCAGCATCAAGCAAACGCTGTCCACGCTGGTGCATGAACAGGCGCACCAGTGGCAGGATTGCTTCGGGAAGAAGTCTCGCGGCGGGTACCACAACCGCGAGTGGGCCGACAAAATGGAGGCCATCGGGCTGATGCCTTCGCACACGGGTGAGCCTGGCGGGCGCCGGTGCGGGCAGCAGATGACGCACTACATCATCGAGGGCGGTCCCTTCGATGTGGCATGCGACGAATTACTCGCAACCGGCGCCATGATTTCCTGGATCGATATCGTCACCCAGCGGGTGCCAATGTCCGCAACGCAGCTGTACGGGCCAGGTGGGGAGCCTTTACCCCAGCCCGAGGATCCGACCATCGACATACCGGCGCTGACTGTTGCGGGTCTGATTCAGCCGGCAACGCCGGCTGAGGATCCGAAGAACAAGCGCAAGTACACCTGTCCCAGCTGCAAGTTGAACGTGTGGGGCAAGCCAGGCCTTAGCGGGCGGCTGCTCTGTTTGGACTGCGACGTACGTTTCCTTGAGGCCGGCGAGCTGGTGGAAGTGCCGCCCGACGCTGATGCCCAGCCGGGCGGGGACGACTGATAACCGTAGGGCGTCAGTTGCCCCCGCCTGGCCGCTGCCGGCGAGGCGACTTGCTGCCGGTGAGGCCCTAACGTATGTATGCGTTAGGGCTTTGAACCAGCAGGAGATCACCTCCCATGTACATACCGTCACGCGACGACTTGCTGCAGCTGTACGAAAACGACGTTAAATCGGCGTACGCCGACCGGCTCGATGGTTACCGCCGTTACTTGGAAAATCGGGAAGGCAGCTTGCGCCAGATGGCCAGCCACTGCGGCGCGGAACTCGGTGCAGCGCACAAGCGCTGCAAGCGCGACCTGGTGTTTTCATTCCTGCAGGTGGAACGGCTGAACGGGCTGGACATAACTCCGACCCTGGCAGAAAACCTCTGCGCCAAGCTGCTCGGGAGAGGGGTGGACGTACGGATTGCGCTGGAGAAATTCGCAACGGAAGGGCGCACAGCCGCCAACAAATCAAAGGTCGGTCCTGAGATCCTGGATCAGCTGGAGGCGACTCTGGAGCCGATGGTGCAAGCCCTGGTCATGGCCATGACAGAGATCCGGGTCCGCTATCGGGATGACTTCGATGACTGCGTAGCACATCGCCGGTTCAAGCCCTAGGCTTTGTACGAAAAGTATTGCCGCATGCAACGTAGGCTGCAGGCCAAGGTGACCATGGCTGCAAAGCTCTTGGCCAGCTTGTCATAGCGAGTGCCGATCCTGCGATTTTCTTTCAGCCAGCCAA